>NZ_AWXL01000023.1:0-7227 GCF_000485845.1 Rickettsia gravesii BWI-1
CACCCGCCAATATTAGCATGATTATTCCTAGAATAATACCTACTATATTAAATGCATTTATAAAAGTAATATTAACCTCCTTAATTAATGCGTGAGCAAATGAAGGTGGTAGTTGTTGAGCAATAATTATTCCTTCACCGATTGAGTCACTAGCTATTTCTGCCATTGTGATACAGAAACACCGTGAGGGATTACTAGATTGTTACTATATATAAAAGACGTAAACAATAACAGCTATACCTAATACATTACCTAATTCATATGCTGTTTCTTGTAATGCTGCTGCACCTCCGGATCTCTCTGCCGGTATTGCATTCATCATAACTGTTACGGTGGTAGAGAGGCATAGACTACTTCCTATACCAAGCAATCCAAGATATATAGTATTCGATAATAAATCTCTAGAGTCTAATACTAAAATTGCTAATTAAGAATAAACGCATATCCACTAACGGATCATCACTTTTAAGTTGGCGTAAATATTATTAGTAACACAATGCCAATTAATAGCATTCCGCCGGATACTAGATTCATAATACCGTATTTAGCCAACATCTTAATGCCTTGAACTAAAGCTGCCATCCCAAAAAACGATTGAAATATTCCTATCCAATCCCATAGTTCATTACTAGGATTAATGATTCAGGAATCCAAACTATGCTAAAAGCAATAATTACTAATGCAATAGGTGCATTTATAAAAAATGCAAATTGCCAACTTAAAAGCTCAACCAATACTCCTCCTAGTACTGGTCCTATAGCTGCTCCTACGGTTGCCATTATTCCCCACACGGATATTGCGATCATACGTTCATGTGTATTAGTAAAAATGTTACGCAATATTGATAAAATGGAAGGCATCATCACTGATCCTCCTAACCCAAGTAAAGCACGACATAATACTAATCCCCATGAGCTATCAAATACATAAACTAACATTGAAGCGATGGAAAAAACTAAAAGCCCTCAAAGTAATAATCTTTTACGACCAAATCTATCTCCTAATGCACCTGCGGTAATTAGAAGACCTGATAATATTAATGCATATGCATTGATTATCCATAATTGTTGTAAATTAGATGGTTTTAAATCAAGGATTATAGTAGGCATAACAGCATGCAAGATTGTAGCATCCATCGATACCAAAAGTAAGCAAATGCTTAAAATAATTAAAATATGCCATCTAAATTTATAAGATATAGATGATGAATTATCTTTAGCGATATATTCAGTTTGCGGAAATTGTGATACCATATGTGATAAGTTATTTAATAAGGGTTTTACTAAATCTAGCTTTTTCGAGAACTATGGGACTGTTAACAAGTAATTTAATTAGCTTTAAAATTTATTTTGTTAATAGTCCTAGGTTAATTCAGTTGGTAACATAGTAAGCAAGTCCAAATCAATTAACCATAACACAAGTAAATTTAACATCTAAGCATCACCTAGTATGGAAGTCAAGATTTAATCTTACAAGCACAATAACATAAATAAAATTTGATTTTTCTTTCTCAAGTTTATATTTTAATTGGTAAGTTTATAATATGGAAATTTATGTCAAATACAGATAAGGAAAGAGCCATTGCCGCAGCACTCGCACAAATTGAAAAAAGCTACGGTAAAGGTTCGGTAATGAAACTAGGACAGCGTCCGCATGTTGATATAGAGGCCGTATCGACCGGCTCACTTGGGCTAGATATAGCTCTTGGAATCGGCGGTGTTCCCAAAGGTAGAATCATCGAAATTTTCGGTCCTGAAAGCTCAGGTAAAACCACTCTAACATTGCATTTAATTGCAGAAGCTCAAAAAAAGGGTGGTACATGTGCTTTTATTGATGCCGAGCATGCATTAGACCCTGCTTATGCTAAAAAATTAGGCGTAAATATTGATGAGCTTATTATTTCACAGCCCGATACAGGTGAACAAGCCCTAGAAATTGCCGATACGTTAATTCGCTCCAGCGGTATTGATATGATAATAATAGATAGTGTTGCGGCTTTAGTACCGAAATCAGAGATTGAGGGCGAAATGGGTGATGCTCAAATGGCTTCTCAAGCAAGGTTAATGAGCCAGGCTTTGCGTAAACTTACCGCATCAATTAATCGCACCAATTGTATTACTGTTTTCATCAATCAAATCAGAATGAAAATAGGTGTGATGTTCGGTAGTCCTGAAACTACGACAGGCGGTAATGCCTTAAAATTCTATGCTTCTGTTAGGATCGATATAAGAAGAATCGGCTCCATTAAAGATAAAGAAGAAGTAATAGGCAGCCAAACCAAAGTAAAAGTAGTCAAAAACAAAGTATCTCCTCCATTTAAAACTGCAGATTTTGATATAATGTACGGTTCAGGTATTTCAAAAGAAGGCGAGATAATCGACCTTGGAGTTAAGCTTGATATTGTTGAGAAATCCGGCTCTTGGTTTTCCTACAAGAACGTACGCATAGGTCAAGGGCGTGAAAACGTCAAACAATATTTAAAAGAACATCCACAAATTTCCAACGAAATTGAGAAAATAATACGTGAAAAATCGTCAAAAATTACTAATATAAATCTTGATCAAACGGAGGAAGAAAATGATTGATTTAACAGGTAAAACTTCCTTAATTACGGGAGCTTCAGGAGGCATAGGCGGAGCTATAGCGAGGTTACTGCACAAACTCGGAAGCCATGTAATTATTAGCGGTAGTAATGAGGAAAAATTAAAATCCCTTGGAAATGTTGTAAAAGATAATTATACGATAGAAGTATGTAATCTTGCCGATAAGGAAGAATGTAGTAATTTAATATCTAAAGCATCAAAGTTAGATATTTTAGTATGTAATGCCGGTATTACTAGCGATACGCTAGCAATTAGAATGAAAGATGAAAATTTTGACAAAGTTATTGATATTAATTTAAAAGCAAATTTTATTTTAAATCGTGAAGCAATAAAAAAAATGATACAAAACAGGTATGGACGTATTATTAACATATCTTCAATAGTAGGAATTTCAGGTAACCCCGGGCAGGCTAATTATTGTGCTTCTAAAGCAGGTTTAATAGGTATGACCAAATCGCTCTCTTACGAAGTTGCAACCAGAGGAATTACGGTTAATGCAGTAGCTCCAGGATTTATTAAATCAGATATGACCGATAAACTAAATGAAAAACAAAGAAAAGCTATAGTACAAAAAATTCCGCTAGGTACTTACGGTATGCCGGAAGACGTGGCAAACGCAGTCGCATTTTTAGCAAGCGATCAGGCATCATATATTACCGGTCAAACTATACATGTAAACGGCGGTATGTTAATGGTATAAAAATTAATAAGATTATTTTGTGCTAGCATAAAATAATTTTTTGTGCTAGAAATTCTTTTAAAGATAAAATGCAATGAATATTTTAAATAAATATTCATACAGTTAAAATAAAGTCTAATAGCTGAATAACCGCTATTATACGGCATATAAAATTAAATGATTTATGGAGTTCAAAATTATGAGTACAACGGATAAGATCGAACAGAAAGTTATTGAAATGGTTGCTGAAAAGCTAAATAAAGATAAATCGATAATAACTACGGATTCAAGATTTATAGAAGATTTGAAAGCCGATAGCCTTGATACCGTAGAGTTAATGATGGCAATAGAAGTTGAATACGGTATTGATATCCCTGATGATGAAGCCACTAAAATTAAAACCGTAGCCGATGTTATAAAATATATCAAAGAACGCCAATCTTAATCTGCATAAATTAAATCCCTAATAGATAATTAAAAATGTCGAATCAAAGAGTAAATAAAAGAGTAGTTATTACCGGCCTTGGACTTGTTACTCCTGTTGGGCTTAATGTTAGCTCATCTTGGAAAAATATTGTAGATGGAGTAAGCGGTATAAAAACTATTACAGAATTTGACACTTCTAAACTTGCGTGTAAAATTGCCGGACTTATAGATAACTCTGAGAAAGATGGATTTAAACTTGAAAATTTCACACAAGCAGATGACGTTAATAGACTAAGTAAAATGGATAAATTTATCCATTACGGAGTAGCAGCCGTAACCGAAGCAGTTGAAGATAGCGGCTGGTTACCCGACGATGAAAAATCTCGTGATAGAACCGGCTTGATATTAGGTTCAGGAATCGGCGGGCTTAAAATGATCGAAGATACCTCTATCAAACTTTATCAAGAAAATAACGGCAAAGTTAGTCCTTTCTTTATCCCCGCTTCATTAATTAATCTTTTATCCGGTCTTGTTTCTATAAAATACGGTTTTAGCGGTCCAAACCAAGCGGCAGTAACAGCTTGCTCTACAGGGGCACATGCTATAGGCGATGCTATGCGTATGATAAAGCACGGCTATGCCGATGTTATGATCGCAGGCGGTGCGGAAGCTCCAGTTACACCTGTCGGAGTTGCAGGTTTCGTTGCTGCTAGAGCATTATGTACTAAATATAACGATAATCCTGAAAAAGCCTCAAGACCTTGGGATAAAGACCGCAGCGGCTTTGTTATGGGTGAAGGAGCAGGCGTTGTAGTCTTAGAAGAATATGAGCATGCCTTAAATCGAGGAGCTAAAATTTACGGTGAAGTTATAGGATACGGCTCTACAGGTGACGCCTATCATATGACAGCTCCACATCCTGAAGGTAGAGGAGCTTATAGAGCGATGAGAGACGCAATGTTAGATGCAACTATCACGCCCGATATGATTGATTATATTAATGCACACGGTACTTCTACTACACTTGGTGATGGAATAGAATTAGCAGCCGTACAAAAATTATTTTTAGAAGCGAATCCCAAAGTTTTAATGTCTTCTACTAAATCATCAATAGGACATTTGCTTGGTGCGGCAGGAAGTGTTGAGTTTATCTTTTCAGCTCTTGCAATTAGAGACCAGATTGCACCACCAACCTTAAACTTAGATAACCCTATGGATGAGGTGAATATAGATTTAGTTGCACTTAAAGCTAAGGAAACTAAGATAGATTACGTGCTTTCCAACTCGTTCGGATTCGGTGGTACTAATGCTAGTTTAGTGATTAAGAGTATACTCGTTTAATTTGAAAAATTAGCACAAAGTCCTATAAGCGCTGTGGTACTCACGTATTAAGTATACGTTCCGCTCCTCGTCTTATGGACTCCTTGCGCTTTTCCAAATTAAACTTCGTCTACCAACCTTTAACTAATGTCATTCCTGCGAAAGCAGGAATTCAGTAAAACATATAAAAACTTATTTTTATATGTTTATTCTATCAAATATGTAATTTTGTACCAATATTAAGGTTATTTTTCTAGATTCCTGCTTTCGCAGGAATGACATAAAAACTAGCCAATAATCAACTATGACCCCAATTTATTACATTAAAGACGGTAACTTAAGTTTTGCGGATAAAGTAATTTTATCTGATTTAGAGCTTTATTTGTACAAAGGCGATAAGATTTGTCTTATAGGACGTAACGGCTGCGGGAAATCAAGCTTAATGAAAGTAATATCAGGTGATTATGAGTTAGATAACGGTGAATTATTTCAAGATCCTTTAGTTACAACCGGTTATTTAAGACAAGATATTTCTATAAAAACTCATCTCACTGTTTATGATTTTGTCTTACAACAAACAGATAGTACAAAAGAAATAGATAAATACCAAATCGATATAATTCTAGAAAAATTCCAAATCAACGGAACAGATAATTTATCCACCTATTCCGGCGGTCAACTGAGAAGAGCAAGCCTTGCTAAAGCTTTAATATTAGAGCCGGAAATATTACTACTTGATGAACCGACTAACCATCTAGATATTGCAACAATCGAATGGTTAGAAGAATTTGTTAAGTCTTCTAACGGTGCTATTATTTGCGTTAGTCATGATAGAACATTCCTCTCAAATGTTACTAATAAAATTTGGTGGCTTGATAGAGGAATTTTACGTAAATCCGATAAAGGATTTAAATTTTTTGATGAATGGCAAACAATTATCATAAACCAAGAAGAAGCCGCTCTTCAGAAACTAAATAAAAAATTATCTCAAGAAAATGAATGGTTAAATGCTGGTGTTACTGCTAGACGTAAGCGGAATCAAAAGAGACTTGCGGATTTGAAAGCTTTAAGAGCAATAACACAAGAACAGACTGCAAAACTAGCTAGTTCAACACAAAGAATTAGGGCAGAGCTTGCTGAAAATATAGCTAAAAGTAAATTCATTATTGAAGCAGATAATATTACTTTTAGTTATAAAAATACTAAAATTATTGATAATTTTAACTTTCGTGTAAAAAAAGGCGAGAAAATTGGTATAATCGGTGCAAATGGCTCAGGCAAATCTACCTTTATCAAACTACTAACACAACAGCTTACCCCTGAAAGCGGCAAAATTATATATGGCGGTAATTTAGATATTTCATATTTTGATCAACATAGAGAAAAACTAGAGCCTAATCATACATTACAACAAACTTTATGTCCTACAGGCGGTGATCAAGTATTTTTGCCAAACGGTAAAACCATGCATGTTGCCGGTTATTTAAAACAATTCATGTTTAATCCTAAACTACTTAATGCAAAAACCACTATTTTATCAGGCGGTGAAGCTAATAGATTATTACTTGCAAAAATTCTCATTAACCCTGGAAATCTGTTAATTTTAGATGAACCGACTAATGACCTCGATATGGATAGTCTGGAAATTTTACTAGATATACTTGCAGATTATTCAGGTACTTTAATAGTCGTGAGTCATGATCGTGACTTTTTAGATAGGTTAGTTACTAGAACTTTAGTTTTCGCTCAAGGTAAAATTCATGATTTAACAAGAGGTTATGAAGATTATAAGCAGTATTTTACTACCTCTCCTATAGCCAAAAAAGCTTCAAAACCACTACCACTAACTTCTCAAAAAGAACCTCTAAATAAAAAGCTATCTTATAAATATCAGCGTTTGCTTGAAACATTGCCCAACGATATTGAAAAGCTAGAAATATCCATCAAACACTTAGAAAAAGAACTTGAAGACGTTAATCTATATTTAGATAATCCTCAAAAATATAACCGCATTACTAGCCAACTAATTAATGATAAAAAGAAACTAGACGAGTTATTAAATCAATGGCTAGAAATACAAGATTAATTTTTATTAAAATTTTCTTGACTTAATTATTAACTTTTGTTAACGTTTCTTGGCGTTAATATTAAAGATGATGAGCATGTATGTCTGATATAACAGCTACATTAAAATATAAA
>NZ_AWXL01000024.1:0-9380 GCF_000485845.1 Rickettsia gravesii BWI-1
TAAAAGAGCATCTTAAAAATTCTTATTCTCGCTCTCAAATAGAAACAATTCTAGGAGAATTGAGTAGTTTACAAAGCGAAGCAGCTGCATATGGCTTGAATTTTGACATATCCAATCTAAAAGAGAATGCTGAAACTAAGCTCAAGAACTATGAAGCAGAACAATCTATTGAGAAAGCTAGGGTTCAAGAAGAAGAATTTCTAAAATCACAAAGAGCAATAAAACTTGCCGAAAAAGAAAAAGAAATCGTACAAAGAATTACTGCACTTAATAATTTGCATAATGAATTTATAAAAAATATTACTAAAGATACTAAAAGAATTGAAGAAAGTAATAAACGTTTAGATAAGATAATAAATAAACTGGAAAAGGAAAACATTATTGATCATGAAGAGTTAAATCGTGAAATATTAACTCATGAAGAAATATTTAAACTAAATCAAACGCATAAAGTATTACATGAAAACCATAAAAAAATAACTGAAGAACACAAACAAGCACATACAGAATTAAATGAATTAAATACAACAATAACGAATTTATCACAACAATTACAAGAAAAAGGCTTAGCACCAAAAAAAGTTAAAGAATTAAAAGAAGAATTAGAATTTCACCAAGAAATGCTAAAAATACATAAGGCACATGTAGAGAAGATTGAAAATAGTAAAAAAATATTAGATCAAGAAATTATCAAACGTGAAAAAGAACACAACATAAACAAAGATAAAATAAAGAAATTAGGAAGTGATATTAAAGAGCGTTATAAAAAAGAACCAGAAAAATATTTAGATGCATATGAAAAATATGTAGTTCTAAAAAATCAGCATAAAGCAATTAAGACAGACGGCGTTGTAAAGGATATAGAGCATCATAATAAAGTAATAAATAAAATCAACGTGGATAAAACTAAATCTTTAGCTAATAAAATCAGGGAACAAACACAAGTAAAAGATACTAATACTGGGAGTTTATCTCCTGCTCGTACTCCTAATATTAAAGTTACAAATAATAAAACGAGAGGAATTTAACTAAATAGTAATCATTATGTCTAAATTTAAAAATTTAACTCCTGAACAAAGAAAAGCAGCTTTAGAAGCTGCAAAAGTACAATTTGAAGAACAACAGCAACAACATAACGCAATATTTAAAGAAGCTATGCAAGCAAGTAGTCAAATCCACCAATATAATCAAGATTTAGGTAATTATGTGGATAATGCTTCCAAAGATATTAAACTTGCCGGTAAAGCTTCTAAAGGCGGATGTGAAATAATATAACATTCTAAAAGCTGTAACTATATAGTTGCAGCTTTTGTATCATTTTGAATTAAACTCGAAAGACCTATTGCCTGTATTTTTTCTGACAATTTAAAGCTAATCTCACCTGGAAATATTACATTAATTTGATCAAGTTTTAAATCTTCTAAAGATATTTGCATTGATTTTGTAATGCTCGGTGTATTTGTATATTTAATTTCAAACCCCAAACGTTTTCCATTTTTAAAAATTAAAAGATCTATTTCCGCTCCATTATGAGATGACCAAAAATAACATTCTTCGGGTTCGGCTTTATAATATCTAATAATTTGTTCTAAGGCAAATCCTTCCCATGATGCACCTATTTTAGGATGAGTGCTTAAAGATTCATAATTATTTAAGCCTAATAAAGCGTGATATATTCCACTATCTCTAAAAAAGATTTTTGGAGTCTTAACTTGTCTTTTTTTAAGGTTTTCATACCAAGGCTGCAAAATACGGATCATAAAAGTTCCCTCTAAAATATCTAAATAATGCTTTGCGGTATGATATGAGATAGATAAAGAATTTCCAAGTTCTGAAGCATTAAATATATTAGCGTGATAATGGCAAAGCATTAACCAAAACCTACGTAACTGCATAGACGGAATTGTAAAACCTAAATTTGGTATGTCTCTTTCTAAAAATGTTTTAATGTAATTCTGACGCCATAAAGCACTTAACTCTTCATCATCTGCAAAATATGATAAAGGAAATCCGCCGCGTATCCATAATTGCTGAGTACCTGATACTTCAGATAAGGTAAACGGTGTCATTTCAATATAACCTATTCTACCTGCTAGTGTTTCAGAACCTTGTTTAATTAAGTCTCTTGATGCACTGCCTAGTACTAAAAATTTAATATCAGTTGTATCAACAAGAACTCTTAAAATAGGGAATAGATTCGGTTTATACTGAATTTCATCAATAATAACAAATCCTTTTAGATCAGACAAAGCAAGCATCGGTTCATTTAATCTTGCTAAATCTAAAGGATTTTCAAGATCAAAAATATTGATTTTAGGAATATTATAAGCTTCTACGAATTGTTTAGAAAGTGTAGTTTTTCCGCACTGCCTTGGTCCTAACAAGGCACAAACTTTATGAGTTTTAAAATGTTTTATTATTGATAAAAAGAATTGTTTTCTAAGCATTTAAATTAGTACCATGAAAATTAGAAACATAACATCTAATTCTCAGTATAGAAAGAAAAAACAACAAAGTCAAAACGCTTTTTCTCGTTCTGCAACTATAATCGCATGTATTTTTTTAAGCGTCCGGTCAAAGTCATCGTTAGTAACTACATAATCATACTCATTAGCATGTGATATTTCGTTTTCTGCCGACTGCATACGTAATTTTATTGCTTCTTCATTATCTGTCGCTCTATTTCTTAAGCGTTGTTCCAATACTTCAATATTAGGAGGCAATACAAATATAGCAACAACATTAGTAGCATTTTTCTTAATACTCCTTGCTCCTTGCCAATCAATATCAAACAAAACATCCAAGCCTTGATTTAATAACATTTCGACATATTCTTTAGGCGTACCGTAATAATTATCGTATATTTTAGCATATTCAAGGAATTTATTCTGCTTAACTAATTCTTCAAACTCTAGACCAGTCTTAAAGTAATAGTTTATGCCCTCTACTTCTCCTAAACGTGGTTTTCTTGTAGTTGCCGAAATAGATAAACGCAAATTATTATCTATTTTCAATAATGCTTTAGCTAAACTCGACTTACCTGTACCTGAAGGGGAAGATAAAATTATAATCAGTCCTTTAGAGTTCCTAAAAAGTTCTACTTCTAGAGGTAATTTAGACGTCGCTGCGGTGCTACGTTCCATGTCTCCTTTAAATCCCTCTCTATAAGCGAATTTCTGAAGAACTCTTTTATTTTTTGTTGTCATATTTTATGTTTTATTTCGTAGGTACAGCATATTTCAGAAAGATTTAGACAAGATGAATTTAAATGCGAGCCTGCGAAAGCAGTAGGAAAACTACGTGAGCACAGGCGAGTCATGCAAAATTCGCTTGTATCAAGCTTTATGAATTATTCTGTACTTTTCTTTTTATTACCTCATCCATAGTACAATTAAAATATTTTGCTATTTTTAAAATAGTATCTATTTCAGGGTTGAATTCACGATTAGCTTCCGCTCTCATAATTCTGCTAACAGTCGTATAAGGGATATTAGTGACTTCGGCAAGATATTTACGATCTATCTTTTCTTGTTTTAATTTTTCTTCTAAAAATTCTTTTACTTTAGTAGCAAGTGCCATATTAATAACCTCTGAATAAATAAAGGATAGATATATACAAAGTGTGTCGAGTATTACCAGCCTTGTTACATGGATCGAAAAGCCTACTCAATATCATTCCCACGTAGGCGAAAATCTAGTAAAACCATATAAAAACTCGTTTTTATATAGTTATTTTATCAAATATATAACTTCTGTAGCAATTAGTATTTTTTATTGTTTTTGGCCCCCGTGGTCAAGCCACGGGGTGACACACAGGGGATTGTACCGGTCCATGCAGCCCCGATTCTGCGGTAATGACATAGAGTACCAAAAAAATAGAAATTACTCCTTAGGCAATAATACTTGTACAAATTCCGTTTTAGATAGATCAGCGGCTACGTTTACCATAACATCATGTTCCGTAACTTTAGACACATAGCCCACTAAAATACCTGCAGGATAAATATTACCGTGTCCAGAGGTTACTATCTCCTCATCTTTCTGTACTAAATGATTGTTAGGCAAGTATAAAATTTTACTATTATTATTATTACCTGCTAAAATACCTTGTTCTCTTGAAGAATTAGCTTTAATAGGTATTCTAGAATTAACATCGCTAATTAACATTACTTTAGCATAATTATTACTCACTTCTATTACTTTTCCTACTAATTTTCCTGAATTAACAACGATTTGATCAGGTTCAACGCCTTGCTTTTTACCTGCAGAAATCAAAGCAGTTCTAGAAAAGGGATTAAAGGAAACACTCAGTAATTTAGTAGTAATATATTCAAATTCTTCTTCCTCAGCAATCGTTAACAAATCTTTTAATGCAATGTTTTCGGCTCTTACCGATTCTACTTCACTCTGTAAATGTTGTAATCTTGCTATCTCAAGTTTAAGTTCTATATTTTTTCGTTCTAAATCTTGAAAATAAACAAATTTTTGTGTTATTGAATTTATATATTCAAATATATCTTCATAAACTGCTAAACCGGTTGATACTATACTACCGGTTACTTCAAGTGATATACTAGATATTTTTTTAGGTGTAGTAAAAAATAAATATACAGACAATCCAAGCCCAAATATGACAAAAAAACGCTTAAGAATATTTGATATTATTCTTATTAATTCTAATGAATTTGAAGAATTTTTTACTCTATTTGCAAGTATTGCCATTTTTAATCCTGTTTAAATAGTACATGTTTTAGCTTTGTAAAATCTTCAAGTACTTTTCCTGTTCCAAGTGCCACACAAGAGAGGGCATCATCTGCAACTATTACTGGCAATTTAGTGGCTTCACTAAGAACAAAATCAAGATTTCGTAATAATGAGCCGCCGCCTGTTAAAACAATTCCCTTATCAACTATATCTGAAGATAATTCAGGAGGTGTTGCTTCTAGTGCTACTTTTACCGCTTCAACAATTTGACTTACCGGTTCAATTAAACTATCAGCAATTTGTCTTTCGTTCAATATCATTTCTTTAGGAATACCGTAAATTAAATCACGTCCTTTAATTTCCATCTTTCTCGACTCAGCATTTTCATCTACATAAGCTGTACCTATTTCTTGCTTTATCTTTTCGGCAGTAGCCTCACCTATCAATAGGTTATAGTGCCTTCTTATATATGAGATAATAGCTTCATCCATCTTATCACCACCGACTCTTACCGACCTTGCATATACTATGCCCCCTAGTGACAAAACTGCAACTTCGGTAGTGCCTCCTCCAATATCAACAATCATCGAACCGGTCGCTTCCGTTACGGGTAGCCCTGCTCCGATCGCTGCCGCCATAGGTTCTTCAATTAAATAGACATCCCTACCCCCTGCACTTTCTGCTGCTTCTTGGATAGCACGACGCTCAACCGGCGTAGAACCGGAAGGCACACAAATAACAATTGTCGGCCCAAAAAAAGAGCGACGATTATGCACCATTCTAATAAAATACTTTATCATTTCCTCTGCACCCTTAAAATCGGCAATAACACCGTCTTTTAAAGGTCTTTTTGCTTCAATATCCGTAGGAGTACGCCCAAGCATCATTTTTGCTTCATGACCATAAGCATAAGGCACAAAAGCACCATCTTTTTTTATTAACGCAATAACAGAAGGTTCCCTTAGAACAATTCCACAATTTTTTTGATAGACAATAGTATTTGCCGTACCAAGATCTATGGCCATACCGGAAGAAAACCCTTCCAAAAATTTCATTATCATTTTATTTTTTCTCTCTAAATTCTAAAAACACTTCTATAGCATTGTTAACAAAATAAACAGTCCCATAGTAAATAAAAATTTAATATAGACGAAGTTTAATTTGGAAAAGAGCGAGAAGCCTCAGAATTTTTGACCGTAGCGTAGAATACTACGTGAGGATCAAAAATGAGAAGCGACGATGCCAATTTTTCAAATTAAACTTCGTCTATATTAAATTTCTTTATAATGTAACATAATAAAGTTACTAATAAAAAATATTAGCATACTAGGTAATAAAATAGCAGCAATTAAAGACAAATTATTATAAGTAAGTATTTTTAATAATATTTCTGATAACGAATATGCTATAAAACCTGAAAATAAACCTAATAGCAGTATTTTTTCTTGGGAATTATCACGCTGTTTAAGACTAATAAAACAACTTGCTAAAATTACGGTTGCCATCATCATTATAGGCTTAAATAATTGCTTGTAATAATAAATTTGATAATTAATAGCCGGTAAACCTGAATTTAATAATTCATTAATTAATTTAGGTAAAGCCCAAATAGAAACCATTTCAGGACGGATAAATTTATTTACTAAACTATTAATTGATAAATTTGTCTGCATAGTTAAATTATGGTAAGCCTTAGTTTCCTCTTTTGTGAAAACCTTAACTCTATTTAAATGTAACATTTTATTTTCAATAATACCGTATAATGCATCAATTCTCTTTAAAAAAGAATTATTATGATCAACAAATAAAATTGTAATATTATTTAATTTTTTCTCGGCAACATTAATAAATTGTGTTTGGATAATTTGAGTTTCATCATTTAAAGATTCAAAAAATAATAAGCCTGATTTAGATATTATACCCTCACTCAAGGCTTTTTTAGTTAGTTTTGCTTCTAATAACTCATATTTTTGTAAGCCTATAGTACCGATAGGATTCAATATAGTCGTAAAAACTATACCTAACATTAAAGTTACAATACATGGAATAACAAGCACTTGCCAAATATGAATACCGCTAGATAACATAGCCGTTAATTCATTATTTTTTGTTAGATTTCTAAGAAAAAATAACATAGCGGTAAAACTCATTAACGAAGATACTTGACCTAGTAAATAAGGAATCTTATATAAGATAAGTCTCCAAAAAAAACTAAAAGGAACATAAATATTTTTGAATTTTTGTAAAAGATCAAAAATATTTGAGATAATTAATAGCACGATTAAAAGAAATAATATAATAAAGAAACACTTAGAATATAATTTAGTAAGATACCAAGAAAGTGTTTTTAGATTAATCATTATAAATTCAGTGCTAATGCGAATTTAAATAAGAATTTGTGTGGTGGGGCTGGTAGGACTTGAACCTACGACTACACCGTTATGAGCGGCGTGCTCTAACCAACTGAACTACAGCCCCTTTTCATTTGAAATTTATATAATTATTATGCAGTTAAGTCTAGTAAAATTTTTACATTTTTGAGGTATCGCCTAAAAAATAGGGCAATATGGTTCAGTTTTTTCATCATTGCGAAGAAATTACAAAGTAATTGACAAAACAATCTCAGGAGTTTGTTGTTATTTCATGAGATTGCCATGCAGCCTATGGCTTGCAATGACGATTTGGTATCCACGCATCAACGTTTTCGCAATAATAACATCAAGTTATAAATAAAAAAAGGCCAAGTAGTAAACTTGACCTTTTAGGATACTATAATTAGTAAATAATTTTAGTGGTGTACAACTGTTACAGCTCTACGATTATAAGCAAAAGCTTCTTCAGTATCACCCATCATAGCAGGTCTATCTTTACCATAAGAGATTGTATTTAATCTGTTATGATCGATTCCTTTATGAGCTAAGAATTTTTTCGTTGCTGCTGCTCTTCTTTCACCTAAACCTAAGTTATATTCTCTGGTACCTCTTGCATCACAATGTCCTTCAACAGTAACTTTTACTTCAGGATGCTTTGATAACCAGCAAGCTTGTCTCTCTAGTTCTTCTTTAGCCTTTGGTGATAAAACAGAGCTATCAAAAGCAAACCATACTGCATTTCCTGCATGCTTCTCGAAATCTTTCATTAATGAAGTTTCTTCACCTTGGTTCATATTACTGTCAAATTGCGGTGCTCTTTTTGTTGTATTACACCCTGCAAGCACAAATAATGCAAGAAAAGCTAATGTAATTTTTGTTTTCATAATTAAACTCCTTGAGATTATAATTTATTAATATTGAATTCATTTTAGCTAGTTATAAAACTAAACTAACCAAAAGCTATGTGAGTTAGTATATATCATTATTTTATTAGTTTAAAGGCTAAAATATATAAAATGCAATTACTCATGTATAAATGTGGTAAAAATATCATTTTTATAATACAAGTATATACTTTGGATAAATAGATAGATGAAGTTTAATGGGGAAAAGAGGAATCAATTTTGAAGCTTATAACCGCAGCGTATATATAATATGTGAGGATTATAAGCAAATAAGTAGCGTTGCCAATTTTTCAAATAGACATCTTCAGAAACTCACTTATAGAGAGGAATTTGAAGAAGACACGGCACGCAGAACCGCAGCGTACATAGAGGTACGTGAGGATTCGAGTACAGGATCAACGTACAAATTACCTCTAGCAGTAGGTTTCCGAAGATGTCTAATAAAACGAGTATATTCACCATCTAATGAATGCACTGCCCCAAGTAAGACCTGCACCGATAGCTGAAAATAGTAGAATATCACCTTTTTTTATTTTGCCTGATGCTTTGAGAGTACTCAAAGCAAGCGGAATAGAAGCAGCAGAGCAGTTAGCATGTTTTTCTACGGTTTTCACTACTTTATGCTCTTCTATATTTAATAGTTCAGTGAGTTTATTTATAATACGGATATTTGCTTGATGAGGTATAAAATAATCAATATCGCTTACACTGAATTGATTAGCATGCAGTAAATCTTTTATAGATTGTTGCATTTTTTCTATTGCATGACGAAATAATTTTTGCCCCTGCATAACTATTTTGCCACTAATACCGTTCATACTTACACCACCGTTTGTGTATAATATTTCATAATCAGCCCCGCTTGAGAAGATATTACTATCTATTAAACCGGAATCATCACTACTACGCTGTAATATTACGCTACCGGCCCCATCACCGAATAAAACGCAAGTAGTCCTATCATTCCAATCTAATAACGACGTCATTTTCTCAGCTCCTATAAGCAAAATAGTTTTATATTTACCTGATGAGATAAGAGAATTTGCTACTTGTAAACCATAAACAAAGCCGGTACATACTGCTTGTAAATCAAAAGACGGTATATTAGTTAAACCAAGATAACCTTGAAGCTTAGAGGCAACCGAAGGGAAGCTATTATCGGGAGTAGTAGTACATGTAATAATTAAATCAATATCATTTACCGATATCCCTGCATCTGCTATAGCTTTTTCAGCTGATTTTAAAGCAAGATGGGAAGTATATTCTGTATCACCTGCTATATGACGCTGCGTAATACCTGTTCTTGTTCTAATCCATTCATCGTTAGTATCTACGAATTTTGCAAGCTCGTCATTACTAACTACTTTTGAAGGAAGATACCCGCCGCAACCAATAATTT
>NZ_AWXL01000025.1:0-34403 GCF_000485845.1 Rickettsia gravesii BWI-1
CCCGCCGCAACCAATAATTTTACAGGTCATAAATCTTTTAGGCTACTTCTTCTTCTGTTTTAATTTTCTTTGTTACTACTGGACGATTATTATAAGTACCGTCGACTAAAGAAATGTGATGCGGAAGCTTATATTCACCGGTTTGCGAATCAACCATTACGTTAACTTTGCCAAGTGCTAAGTGCGAACGTCTCATATTACGTCTTGATTTTGATGTTTTTTTCTTTGGAACTGCCATTATTAGCCTCTCTAAATATAAATTAAAAAGTATTTGTCAAATTAGTGAAGCAGTATATTATAATCTTGCAATAAAATCTATAATAAAATCTAGATAACATTAAACTTATGAAAATTTTTATAACATACATTTTTAGTATATTAGCCTTTTTTTCCTTAAGTGGCTGCAAAACTATCGAAAATAGAGGGCAATCCATAGATGATTCGACACTTGTAAAATTAGAGTCTAAAAAACTAAATAAAACAGAAGTCGTAGAGTTAATAGGTACGCCTACTATGGTACCGGAATATTCCCAAAATACCTGGTATTATGTTGAAAGAGTTATGTCTCAAAGAGCTTGGCTCAATCCAAAAATTGAAAAGCAGAAGATAGTAAAAATTACGTTTGATGCTAATAATTTTATGCAGGAAGTAGTAGTAATAGATGATTCTCATAGACAAGATATAGAAATAGTCCATGAATATACTAGGACATATGGAACGGAACTTAACGGACTACAAAAATTTGTTAAAAATTTAGGTAGATTCAATAAAACCACTGACGGAAATAAAAACAAAAGCAAAAATAAGAAAAAGAGATAAGTACCTTAATCATCATTGCAAGATGGCTTATCTGTGTAGATACCTAATCGTCATTGCGAGCCATAGGCTGTGCGTGGCAATCTCATGAAATAACAACAAACTCCTGAGATTGCTTCGTCAATTACTTACGTAATTTCCTCGCAATGACGATTTGATACTCACGCATGCGTAACACCAACACCCATAAAACAAAAAACTATCTAATATGATTTCGATATTTAGTAAATTAAAACAAAGTTTATCTAAAACTTCTAATAAAATATCGGAAGGTATCAACAAAATATTTTACAAGAAAAAATTAGATGCAGAAACTCTAGAAGAGCTAGAAGAGCTACTTATCTCAAGTGATATGAGTGTTTCGGTAGTAACTAATATTATTGAAGAGTTTAAAAAGGTAAAATTTGACAAAGAAATAGATAGTGATACAGTAAAAGAAGCCCTTGCTAAATTAATAGAGCAGCAGCTATCAAAATCAGAAATTCCTTTTACTTTAAGCGAAAATAAATTAAACGTAATTTTAGTTTGCGGTGTTAACGGAGCAGGTAAAACCACGACTATAGGTAAGCTTGCTACAATGTACTCGGCACAAGGGAAAAAAGTAGCAGTTGCAGCCTGCGATACTTTTAGAGCAGCTGCCATAAATCAGCTAAGTACTTGGGCAGATAGAGCAAATGCACTACTTATTACCGGTGAAGAATCTGCTGACCCTGCGAGTGTTGCTTATCGCGGGACGGAAGAATCGATAAAACAAAATATCGACATACTTTTTATCGATACGGCAGGTAGGCTTCATAATAAGAAAAATTTGATGGATGAACTGTCTAAGATTGTAAAAGTTATAAAAAAACTAGACGAGAATGCACCCACTCATAACGTTTTAGTCATTGATGCTATTACCGGACAAAATACTTATAACCAAGTAGAACATTTTAATGATGCTACTAATTTGACGGGGCTTATCGTGACTAAACTAGATGGCAGTGCTAAAGCGGGCGTAATTGTCGGAGTAGTACAAAAATTTAATTTACCCTTATACTTTATCGGTATAGGCGAGAAGATAGAGGACTTAAAAATATTCAACCGACATGATTTTGCTAGAAATCTAGTGGGGTTGTGAGGTTTTGCTATGTCATTGCCCGCACGAATATTGAGTCGTCATTGCGAGCAGCCGTAGGCTACACAGCAATCTCATGAAGTAATAATAAACTCCTGAGATTGCTTCGTCAATTGCTATGCAATTTCCTCGCAATGACAATTTAATTAAAAATAAAATCATAAAATGACTCAAAAAAATACCTTATTGCTCATAGACGGATACGGATTTGTTTTTAGAGCCTATTATGCACAACAGCCTTTAACTTCACCAAAAGGCGAGCCTGTCGGTGCTCTTTACGGTTTTACTTCAATGCTGCTAAAATTACTGAGCGACTTTAAGCCTAAACATGTCGCTGTAGTATTTGACAGCGGCGGGAAAAATTTTCGCCATCAGATTTATCCCGACTATAAAGCTAACCGCCCTCCACCCCCTGAAGATTTAATTGTACAATTACCTTTAGTTCGTGATGTTGCAAGTAACTTAAATTTTCCTATTCTAGAGAAGAACGGTTATGAAGCCGATGACATTATCGCAACCTTTGCTACTAAAACTGCTGCACTTGGCGAACATGTAGTCATTATCTCTTCCGATAAAGATTTATTACAGTTAATGACTGAAAACATCAAGATATATGATCCGTTAAAAGGGAAATATATTACGGAGGATGATGTTGTTAAAAAATTCGGCACTACTTCTGATAAATTACGTGAAGTAATGGCTTTAATCGGCGATAGATCGGATAATATTCCGGGTGTACCATCTATTGGACCAAAAACTGCAAGTAGTCTTATAACGCAATTTGGTTCTGTAGAAAATATATTTAACTCTTTAGACCAAGTCTCAAGCGTAAAACAACGTGAAACTTTACAAAATTCAAGAGAAGCAGCGTTAATTTCATGGCAGTTAATAGGGCTTGATTCTAATGTTGATTTAGATTTTCAGCTAAATAATTTAGAATGGTCACCTCCAAATAGCGATAAATTAACAGAATTTTTACAGGAATACGGTTTTAGATCTTTATATAAAAGAGTAGAAAATTTATTGGATATTAAAATTAATGACCACAAAGAGATAGCAGATAATAAAGTAACGGAAATAAAAGAAATTAATAATGCTAATGAGTTAGCAGACTTTGCTAAAGAAGCCAAGAAAATAGGAATATTCGGGATATATTTATTACAATATAAAGGAACTAATCTTGCTTTTATTTTATCACTGCAAAACCAAAGCTATATTATTAAAATTTCAAACACTTCTCATGATCTATTTTCTTATAATACTAAAACTAATAACAACTGGTTTTCGGATATAATCTTCAATTTACTAACCGATAAATCCATAAAAAAAATTACTTACTCTCTTAAACCTCTACTTAAATTTTATGCAAACCAATCTCATGACATTACGGCTATAGAAGATTTAGAATTAATGCAGTATACGTTATCTGCCGGTTTATCACAGAAAAATTTATTTAAAGAAGTTTTGAAAGAAACTTTGATAGAAAATATAATTATCGAATCAGCAAAAATAGTAATAAACTTTATCGCACTTTATAAGCAAACTATATTGGAGCTTAAAGACAACAAAACCTTTAGACTTTATAGCAACATTGATTTACCTATTTGTTTTATTTTAGATAAAATGGAGAAAGTGGGTATTACAGTAGATGCTAATTACCTAAAACAATTATCCGCTGAATTTGGAACAGAAATTCTAAAACTTGAAGAAGAAATTTTTGCTCTTAGCGGAACTAAATTTAATATTGGTTCGCCAAAACAATTAGGCGAAATCTTGTTCGAAAAAATGCAATTACCTTTCGGTAAAGCTTCAGCTAAAGCAAGCTTTTACTCAACGGGAGCGGAAATACTAGAAAAACTTAGTGAGCATGGATATAATATTGCAGATTTGTTATTAAAATGGCGGCAACTGACAAAATTAAAGAATACCTACACCGATAGTTTGCCGAAACAGATAGATAATAGAACACATAGAGTACATACGACATTTTTACAAACTTCTACCACTACAGGAAGACTTAGCTCACAAGAACCTAATCTACAAAATGTACCTATTCGCTCTAGTGAGGGAAATCAAATCAGACAAGCTTTTATTGCTGAAGAAGGTTATAAATTAATATCTGCCGATTATTCTCAAATTGAGCTTAGAATATTAAGCCATATCGCAAATATAGATGCACTAAAACAAGCATTTATCAATAAAGACGATATACATACTCAAACTGCTTGTCAGATCTTTAACTTACAAAAACATGAACTAACTAGCGAACATAGGCGTAAAGCAAAAGCTATAAATTTTGGTATCATTTACGGTATAAGTGCTTTTGGGCTTGCTAAGCAATTAAACGTTACTAACGGCAAAGCATCCGAATATATCAAGAAATATTTTGCTGAATATAAAGGAGTGCAAGAATATATGGAGCAAACAAAAGCTTTTGCAAGTAGCAACGGCTATGTCACAAATTGCTTTGGCAGAAAATGTTTTGTACCTCTAATTCATGATAAAAAGCTTAAACAATTTGCAGAACGTGCGGCTATTAATGCTCCGATTCAAGGAACTAATGCCGATATAATTAAAATTGCTATGATCAATCTAGATCAAGAAATAGAAAAACGTAAACTTAAAACAAGATTAGTACTGCAAATTCATGATGAATTACTATTTGAAGCACCGATTGATGAAGTAGAAATTATAACACCTATTATTAAAAAAATCATGGAAAATTCTACTAATATGGATGTACCGATTATAACCGAAATTAGAGCAGGTAATAACTGGATGGAAATTCATTGAAGGTATATCATTCCTAGCTAAAGGCGGCGTTATTGCATGACTTGATGTCATTCCCGCAAAAGCGGGAATCCAGAAAAATCACTTCAACATATAATACAGCATACATATTTGATAAAATAAGCATATAAAAAACAAGTTTTTTATATGCTTTACTACGGTACTTGATGAGATTCTAAAACAAGACCCTAACGGTCGTGTTGCCTGTGAAACATTTGTAACAACCGGTCTAGTTCTAGTGAGTGGCGAAATTACTACTAGTACCTATGTGGATATTGAGCAAATAGTACGTAGCAAGATACAAGAAATCGGCTATAATAATCCAAATTATGGATTTGACGGTAGCTGTTGTGCCGTAATTTCAGCTATCATTAAACAATCACCCGATATAGCTATGGGTGTTGACAATGCAAATGACGATGAAATAGGTGCAGGAGACCAAGGTATGGTTTTCGGTTATGCATGTAATGAAAAGGCAAGCATATTTACGTAAACAAAATGTCTTGGCTTAGACCCGATGCAAAATCTCAAGTCACGTTACGATATGAAAATAACAAACCAATTGCCATTGATGCAGTAGTTTTATCAACTCAGCATCATCCGGAAATACAACAAAAAGACCTTATTGAAGCAGTAATGGAAGAAATTATTAAACAGGCATTACCAAACAATTTACTTCATAAAGACACTAAATACCTAATTAATCCGACGGGTCGGTTTGTTATAGGCGGTCTCGTTGCAGATTGCGGTTTAACCGGTAGGAAAATTATCGTGGACAGCTATGGAGGAATGGTAAGACACGGTGGCGATTGCTTTTCTGAAAAAGATCCAACAAAAATAGATAGGTCGGCTGCTTACATGGCACGCTATATTGTTAAGAATATAGTAGGAGCAGGACTTGCCGATCGTTGTGAAATACAAATATCCTACGCAATAGGCGTAGCTGCTCCCGTATCTGTTTATGCTGAAACTTGCTGTACTAACAAATTAAGCAACGAACAAATTACTAAGCTCATAACACAGCATTTCGATATGCGTCCAGGAAGAATTATTAAACATCTTAAGCTTCGCACTCCATGTTATCAAAAAATGGCTTCTTACGGTCATTTCGGCCGAGAAGACGAAAATTTTACATGGGAACAATTAGATAAAGTAGATATATTGAGGTAAGTAATTATTAACATTTATTTATTCGTAATACATGATTATTTTTATCCCTGTTTAACTAATCAGTTGAAAATATGGCTGAGAATATAAATAATGATAGAAAATTCGGTAACTTAGAAAATTATGATAATGAACTCACAAATACTGCTCTAAAAGAGAATAACCAAAATAAGCTGAAAGAGCATTATGAAAATATCACTCAAACCTTAAATAACATACGAAAATATGAGTATGAAGCAAAAGCAACTCAGTACTGCGAAATGCTTGACGATGCCCGTACCTATGATAAATCTACAAAAGATTATAATTTAGGCTCAACTCATTTTATAACGGCTAGCGTATAAAGCTTTACTTGGAGTTTATAAAGCTTTAAATCCTGACGAAAATACAGGTAAAAATTAGACCATTTTATGGATGGCTTAGATGAGATTTATAAGCAATCCTTTTTAGTACGTAATTTAACTAGCTCAACTGAATTACCACCAGCAGAACAGTTAAAAAAATTTTTAGAAAAAACTACAGATGAAATATATGATAAACTGCAAAAAACCGGAGAAGCATATTTATCATATTCTAATGCTCCTACTTACAGGATTACATGCAAATGTTATAAAATATTCTAAAGAAAACGGAAAAAATTATCGTATATATATAATGCCGGTGCTGGGGTAAGAGCAGATAATTCAAAGCTAAATCAAACACCAAAAGACCAATTATCTAAAATAAATGAAACAATAGAAGCAAGAAGTAAAGCAAAATTCAGCTCAATTAAATATGCACTCAAAAATCAAACAGATAAAGAAATAAAAGATAGTATATTATCTATAAATGAAATAGAAGCAATAAAAGCTCATAATAACGAAATCAACAGATTCAAATCAGAGCAATTTATTAATCCAACAGCTGATTCAAGAAGAACAGTTACCGGATAAACTTTAGGGAATTGTAGTAGCAGGTCAATAAGAGAAGCTTTAAGAGACAATGTACCGGATACAGAATTTCGTGAAATATATGATTTATTACACAAAATCAAGTATCACAAATAATATCAAACTTAGAAAGTGAACAAAAAAATTTAGCAAATATCTTAAATATACCTTTAATAAAAGAACAAAGTATCTCAAATACAACTTATCAAAATCAATTTCAAAAAGATATTGCCAATTCAGCTACTAATTATTTTGATACTTTTTTTTATAATGAAGGGCAGACACCAAGCACAAAAGAAAAGTTATTTAATAAAGTTGCTGAAGAATCTAATTTAAAGTATATCAAGATTGATCTAGTAGATTTTTTATCTACTGTGTTTCCCTATAAGGACACTGATTTACCTATTACCGAGGATCTTTTAAAGCCTGTTATAAACCATATCCAAACTTGTTTTGAAGATCATGAAATCGCTCCCTCAAAAAAAGTTTTAGAAAATTATAGATTATATAAATCTAACAAAGAACAAATCATTAAAGAGCTATCAGCAAAATGCTTAAATGATAAAGATGTAAATATACTTATCAAAGCACAAATACAAGCGAAAATAGCAAACCGCCCGGCTATAGATATTTTCCAACAAATGAAACAAAGTAATACTAACCCTAAACCACTAGAGCTATCGGAAGAACATAAGAAATTGGATGATGTCATAAAAGATATGGCACAAAAATACAAAATGACTATACCGGAAGCAAAAGCATCCGAAGAAATCACTCAAATGGTCAAAGATTTATAGTAAAAATAAATTTAATGAAGAAATAACACCTATAAAAGCTCAAAAATTAGTAGATGAATTTACGCAGCAAACTCTAGATATTTTTGGAGAGAATAAATTAAGAGACTCACCTATAATTGAAACAAAAAACGAGCATATTAATATACCACTCCCGAACGTAGAAAAACAAGAAACTACTAACCTTAACTTGGATACAATATACTCAAAAAATTCTATCAAGCTTTTTGAATGACGCTGTACTTAAAGAAGAAAAACAAAATTTAGTAAATGCACTAATGACTGAAGTTAATAAAAATCTACCTAATAATACAGAAGTATTAGAAGATAAAAAACAAAAAGTTAAAACCGATAATACATTCAATAAAAATTCAGAACCTAAAAAACAAACTATCAAAAATAAATTTTATAAGTATTTAAGTAAATTAACGAGACAATTGGGATTAAAATCTATAAGTAATTATTTTAAAGAATTAATTAAAGATCCAAATCTTGAGCAAAATATCAATTTAGAAAAAGAAGCAAAGTTAATAGCAAACAAACATCGACTAACAAAATATATGGAACTTAGCGATAATAAAAATAATAATACAGTATTTAGCGGTAAAAAAACATTAAAGAATATTACTCAATTATAGATTCATTTTACCATCAATTCAGGTATTGCCTATAAAAATTGACTCAAGGTTTCGATGTCATTCCTGCTAGGCATTGGCTTTGTTGCATGGCTCGGTTTTTTAGTCATTGCGAGGAAAATTACGAAGTAATTGTACGTCCGCAATCTCAGGAGTTTGTTATTATTTCATGAGATTGCCACGCAGCCTATGGCTGCTCACAATAACAACCCGGTATCCACACAACAATGCCTTGCGGGAATGACAGCGGAAAACCGAACCACGCAACAACTACGCTATTTACTATATCCTTTTAAAATCTCAAAATCTTGCCCTTGGAGCAAGAATTTTTCAGGTAATGTAATTTTTGCTACAAAATTCTTTACATCTGTGCTTTGTAAATAGATTGTAGCTTTAGCATTACTCTGATCTTCGTTATTTATACGAGCTGCAAGCAAGGTTACTATCTGCCGTAATTCTTCATGATTTTGTGGATAAAACTGTAATTCAAATTGTTTATTATTAATTGCATCCTCAATTGATGAAAAGCTTTTTGCCGTTAGTTTTATTCCTCCCTCATCTTTAACTATGTCACAATTAACAACTACCAAACTTTTAACATCAAGTAAATGTACATAATCTTTTAAAACTTCCTCACTAAAAATACTAAGTTCAAAGATATTCTCAGGATCGGAAAGCACGAGCGTCACAAACCTACCTCTTGCCGACATACGAGAATCCTTTTTTTGTATTACACCGGCAATATTTACTCGGTTAGTACCATCAGGTAAGTTATTATGCAAAGCCGCAGTATTTAAAATATTTAAACGACTAAATATTTCTTGATATTCCGTAAGAGGATGATTAGAAATAAATAAACCCATAGCCTCAAATTCATAAAAGGCTAAAGTATTTTTATCGGCATAATCGCTTGATACTAAAATAGTTGGACTTAAACTAGAAACTTTAATTAAGCTAAATTGATTAGATTCCTGCTCTTCGTGATATGAAGTTGAATAAGAAAGCAATTTTGGAATGCTTGACAATAATTGCAATCGATTATCATGCAGCTCATCAAAACAGCCTGACTTGATTAAATTTTCCAATAATTTACTGTTAATAGATTTGGGGGGTAATCTTTCAATAAAATCAGTAATTGATTTAAACGCCCCTCTTGCTTTTCGCTCATCCGTTACTAACTTACCGAAATTCGGCGTAACTCCCTTAATAGCACCTAAGGCGAAGATTATTGCACCCGCGATGTCATACCGTGGCTTGACCACGGTATCTTTTGAAATTTCCTGGATACCGCGATCAAGTCGCGGGATGACAGTGTCCGAAAACTTTACACTAAAATACCCTTCAGAAATATTAATATTAGGTGCAGTAATTTTTATGCCGTTATCTTTTGCTTCTTGTAAAAATAAATTAATTTTATCGTGATTATTCAATTCAAGATTTAAGCATGCTACTAAAAATTCAGCAGGATAATTAGCTTTAAGATATGCAGTTTGGTATGAAATAACACTGTAAGACGCAGCATGTGCCTTATTAAAACCGTATCCGGCAAATTTAGCCACGGTCGCAAAAATGGATTTAGCTTGAGATTCCGAAATATTATTAGCAATTGCTCCTTTAACAAAAATTTCTTCCTGCTCCTCCATTTCTTTTTTTATCTTCTTACCCATTGCTCTACGAAGTAAATCGGCAGCTCCTAGCGTATAACCTGCAAGAACCTGAGCAATTCTTTGTACCTGCTCCTGATATATCACCACTCCGTAAGTTTCTTCTAAGATTGGCTTCAATAGCTCATGTAAATAATCAGGCTGTTGTAATTTATGCTTACAAGCTATATAGGTAGGAATATTTTCCATAGGACCAGGACGGTATAACGCACCAAGAGCTATCAAATCATGTATAGAATCAGGTTTAAGGCGTCTAAGTGCATCTTTCATCCCGATACTTTCAAATTGGAAAACGCCGACCCCTTTACCTTTACACAACATTTGATAAGTCTTATTATCATCAAACGTCATATTGTTAAAATCTACTTCTATCCCTTGCTCTTTAAGCAGTTTCTTACAATCGGTAATAACCGTTAGGGTTTGTAGCCCTAAAAAATCAAATTTAATTAAACCGGCAATCTCGGAATATTTCATAGAATAACCGACTACCAGCATATCGGAGTTAGCATCTTTATATACCGGTACTATATCGACTAAATCAGTACCTGCTATTACGATTCCTGCAGCATGAGTTGAGGAATGCCTATGCAGCCCTTCAAGAATTAACGAAGTATCAAGCACTAGCTTAATTAACTCTGCTTCACCTTCTAAATTATACAACCCATTACCTTTAGTGGCATTTGCAAGCTCCGGAACTTCACGCATTGCCTGTTCTAAGCTAACTGGATTAACTGCACTAAAAGGGACAAGCTCCGTTAGATAATCAGCGAATTTATAAGGTAAGCTAAGCACACGAGCGACATCCTTAATTACAGCCTTTGCCTGCATCTTACCGAAAGTTATAATCTGTCCTACTCTATTATTACCGTATTTGGAACGTACGTAATTAATTACTTCCTCACGCCTTTCCTGACAAAAATCAATATCAAAATCAGGCATTGAAATACGTTCAGGATTTAAAAATCTTTCAAATAATAAGCCAAATTTAATCGGATCAAGATCAGTAATAAGCAAGCTCCAAGCAACAACCGAGCCTGCTCCCGATCCTCTACCCGGTCCGACTAAAATACCCTCTTTTTTACTCCATTTAATAAAATCAGATACAATCAAAAAATAACCGGCAAAATTCATATTACAGATAATATCCAACTCATAATTAAGACGAGCAAAATATTCGGTTTTCAATTCTTCTTGATTCTCTAACGAAATATTTTCAGATTTAAACTTTGTAGCAAGCCTTGCAAGCAACCCTTCTTTTGCATCTTTTCTAATTAAATCCGTTTCACTAATATCTTTGGTGGCAAAATTAGGCAGCATCGGCGGGTTTGCATGTGCAGCAAAATAACAACGCTCTCTTAAATTTACGGTATTTTGGATGGCACTAGGTAAATCGGAAAAAAGCTCTATCATCTCATGCGGTGATCTAAAATAACAATTTTCGCTAACTGTTTTTCGATCCAGATATTCTTTAGTAACACCGGCTGATATACATAACAATACATCATGTGCATCATGCATGCTTTTCTCACTAAACAAAACTTTATTAGTAGCAACAAGCGGAATAGCAAGCTCGGCAGCAATTCTAATATAACTATCCTCAATAAACTGTTCTTCCGGTAGCTCATGTCTCATAATCTCAAAGTAAAAACGATCTCCTAAAATTTCCTGTAATTTACGTGCAAACAGCATCGCTTGCTCCTCGTTGCGAGCTAGCAAGCATTTTCCAACAATACCGTCCGTATAACAGCATAATCCTATTAATCCTTCTTGATATTCGATTAAATCTTCAAAATCAATGTGATCGCATATCTTACGATCATTTTTAGTAAAAGTAAGGCTTGATAGTTTGAGTAAATTTTTATAGCCAGTTTCATCTTTAGCTATAAGCAAAATTTGAGCAAAAATATCTATATCGTATTTTATATTTAGAATAACTCCGTGTATCGGCTGCAGTCCTTTTTTTACTGCATATAATGCAAACTCTAATGAGCCGAATAAATTTCCCTTATCTGCCAAACAAATAGCAGGCATTTTATTCGATGAAGCAAGTTCTACTACCTTCTCAATCGTTAATGCACTGTCTAGAAAAGAATAAGAGCTTTGAGTTCTTAAATGAATAAATTCAGGTCGCATTTTAAATTAATGTTAAAGTTTATTATCTTACTGTATTACTCTTTATGTCATTCCCGCCTTCGCGGGAATGACATCGGAAGCCTTAACGACGAGACTAAATTTTACTTCCGACTGCATAATATCTAAAACCGATTTTTTTCATTGCTTTATTATCTAGTATATTTCTAAGATCAATGATTATCGGCGATTTTACTAAATCATAAATTTCTTGCCAATTAAGTTCTTTAAATTCTGACCATTCAGTTGCAATAACTATAATATCTACTGATTTACAGACTTCAACTGCTGAATCTAAATATAGCAAATTTTTATGTTCCAAATTCTTTTTAGCATTTTCAAGACCGATAGGATCAAATGCTTTAACATATACATCTTTATTTAATAAGATCTTTACAATTTCGATGGCAGGGCTTGCTCTCACATCATCTGTTCCTGCTTTATATGTTAAGCCTAAAATTGCTATATTTTTACCTTTTAAATCTCCGTCTAATAAAGTAGCTATTTTATCTACCATATTACTTGGACGCTGCTTATTACTTTTAATTACTGCCTTAAGAATCCTACAATCTATATGATGATTTTCTACAAGATTATTTAATGCTAGAATATCTTTTGGAAAGCACGAACCGCCAAAACCAGGTCCTACATTTAAAAAATTTTGACCGATTCTTTGGTCAAGTCCTACACCTTTAGATAAATCTTTAATATTACCGCCGATTTTTTCACATAAATCAGCCATCTCATTAATAAAAGCAATTTTGGTAGCTAAGAAACTATTTGAAGCATATTTAATAAGTTCGCTCGTCACTAAATCGGTAACCACAAACTTTGCACCTTGTAAAGGTGCATAAATTTTTCGCAATATTTCCTCTGATTCTTTATTATTTACACCGATAACTATACGATCAGGATATAAAAAATCTTCTACCGCACTACCCTCTCTTAAAAACTCAGGATTAGAAGCAACATTAAATGAAAAGCCTTTTGATTTTAAATAAGCTATAATATTACTGCAACTACCCGGCGGAACGGTAGATTTTATTACTATTAAACAATCTTTATTTATATGCTCGAAAACTTTATCAATAGCATCATAAACATATTTTAAATCCGCTTCTCCCAACCATTTTGAAGGTGTACCGACCGTAATAAATATTGCATCAGCATTTTGAAGTTCATTATTATAAATATTTGTAAATTTTAACCTATCAGATTCTAAAGCTTGCTTAAGATACTCATCAAGTTTAGCTTCATAAATCGGTAATATTTGCTTATTTAATTTGGATATTTTAACCTCATCATTATCAAGACAAGTAACATTATGACCTAAACAGCCCATAATAATACCTGAGACTAATCCCACATATCCGCTACCGATAAATGTAATATTCATAATTTTTTGTGATTTTTATATTAAATTTTTAAATTATACGTTATATTCCAAGTGTAGTGTATACCTCAAATAAATGAAGAGTAGTATAGACGAAGCTCAATTTCAAAAAGTGCAAGGAGTCCACAAGACGAGGAACGGAGCGTATACTCAATACGTGAGTACCGGAGTACTTGTAGGATGACGTAGCCAATTTTTGAAGTTCTATCCGAGTATATAAAGCTTTTATCATATTTCAATAGATTTACAAGCTCAAATGAATTTTATTAAAAAAACCTTTATTAGTATTTTTATAATTCTGATTTCATTATCTTTGGCTATAACTCTAACTGTTTATAGTGCAAATAAAGGACACTTAAATGAACCTTTGAAAAAAATAATTGAATTTTATTTAAGTAAAAATGATATAAAGGCTGTACTACATAATTTAGAATTTAAAGAAAACCGATTATCCATAGATAAAATTTCCTTAAGTCTTATAGATAATGCTAGAGGAGAAATTAACGATTTTAATCTTTTCTTTAATTTCAAAAATTTCTTCTCTAATTCGTTAATAGAGGCTAATTTTAATATCGATAAAATTTCCGTAATTTCAAATAACGATGAAGAGATTATAAACACTTCAACGACCGGTGATTATTCGTTAAATATAATTAAAAAAGATTCCCTAACCGACATACGACTAACTTCAATAAAAAGTGATATCTTAACTGATGAGCAAGGAGCAGACTTACCTCTAGGAAATGCTTTATGCTCATATAAAACAACCTATTCTAAAGATAATCCAAAGACCGTTAATTGCAAACTCACCTTTGGGGACAAAGCTTTTTTATCACTAAGCGGTATAATAACCGATAAAAATATCGATGCAAGTGCAGCTGCCGCAAATATGCCTTTAATAATTTATCAAACAGTCGAAAAAATTATTCCGGATAATCCTATAATCTCATATTTACGAGAACATATAAAACAAGGTTACATCCAAAACGGAGAATTAAATATTAAATTAGATAAAAAATTTTTAAAAAAAAATATTTTAGTAGAAGATAATTTAAAAGCAAATTTACATATCTCGAATTTTGAATATAAATATCATACAGATTTACCGCCTTTGACTAAAGTTGATACTAATATAATCATTTCAGGACCGGAAATAAAATTTCTAATTAATGAAGCATATATTGGTAAAAGTGTCGTTTCAGACGGTATTATGACTTTCAAATGGGAAGGACCGGACAAATCACAATTTGTTTTTAATGCTACTGCTAAAGGTGAAATTAATGACTTAATTGCCTTTGTTCCAAATGATACATATCAAAATATTAAAGCTCAAAATATTGATCTTAAAAAAATCAAAGGAACGGCAAATTCAATAATAGAGCTAATAATTCCTATTAGCCCCAATATCCCTAATAGCTATAATGTTTTGTCGACATTAACAAATATCTCTTTTAACACCTTAGACAATAATATCCTATTACAAAACGGTGAAGCCAAAGGTAGTTTTAAAGATAATAAACTAAATATTAGCGGTAAAGGTAACATTAATAATTATGCAAGCAGCTTTACTTATGATCATGATATATCGGATAAAAATAATGAGTGTTTACTTAAAATAAAAAGCAATATTGCGGCAAATAATCAAAGATTTGGAGTATTTAAATTAATTTCAGGCAGCACCGTTTTAAATTTTGAGTATAAAAAACAGCATAATAATGAGAGTTTTATTACCGTTAATGCTAATCTTAATAATTTAGAATTTTATATAGATAAAGTATCTATTCATAAAAAATTATATAAAAAAGCCAATTTATATTTATATACTAAATTAAATGATAAAAATTTCGATAGAAATATTGAATTTAACCTTTCAGGGCAGGATAATCTAAAAATTAACGGTAATGCCTTAATTAAGAAAAATATTTATAATATTAATCTAGCCTCTGTTAAACATAATCATACGGATTTAAAAGGAAAAATAATTATAGATAACCATAATCTTAATACGGCACTTTATGGAAGCGGATTAGATTTATCAAATGCTAATATGATGCAGTTTTTAGAAAAAGCGGGAGATTCTACACATAATATTAATTTAAAAACTAATATATCAAAAATACTTTTAAAGAATAATATAATTCTAGGTAATCTTGATTTAGCAATTAAATGTGATAAAGTGCGGTGTTTCTCCGGCTTTCTAAATGCTAATATTGATAATAAAAAAGTTAAGATGTCGCTTACCGCTAAGGAAACTTTTGAACAATGGTTAATTGAATCCGATAATGCCGGAGCATTGCTTAAGGGACTCGGAATGTATACCACTATGCAAAACGGTCAGATTAACATCAACTTAAATACAAAAAGATATGAAGTAAAAAAAGGTGAAATAGTGCCAATATTAGACGGCAAATTTTCTATAAAACATTTTACGGTAGTCGATACTCCTTTTTTAACACGGCTTGTTTCCTTTGTTTCGTTGCCGGGTTTTCTTAGTTCAATAACTAATAATAAAAATATTTTATTTGAAGATATGAGCGGTAAATTTAATTATAGAGGAAATATAATTACAATTTTTGATACGGAAGCACATGGACCGTTCTTTGATTTTACTATGACAGGTAATATTGATACCAAGCAGCAATTAATTATGGTTAAAGGAAATGTTATTCCTTCCTTTTTCTTAATCAGCACTATTGTAACTAAAATACCGGTAGTCGGTAAAATATTTTCCAAAGTCGCTCCTTACTCCCTAAAAATGAAATATTAAGTAACTATTTAAAGCTATTAGATTTCGTGTACAAAATTTTTAATCATTCCTTTATGTCATTCCTGCGATGCATTATTGCGTGTATACCTAATCGTCATTGCGAGCGACTGAAAGCGTTGTTGCATGGCTCAAAAACCGTGTTCGGTGTCATACCGTGGCTTGACCACGGTATCCAGAAAACAACTAAAAATACTAACAATATTAGTATTTTTAACTGGGTCCTGCTACAAACTTGCGGGATGACAGAGGTGGAAGTAAGCCATGCAACAAAGCCACAACTGCAAGGAGCGTGGTGGCAATCCAGAAATAATAATAGAATATTCTGTAAATCGGAATTTTTTACTGGATTGCTTCGTCGAAATTTACAGTTTTTCCTTACAATAACGTTGAAGATCAATTCACGCAAGAATGACATAAATAATCATACATATTTAATCGGTATTTTACTTTTAGGCTTAATTTCCGGTCTTACGTTCAATTTAATTTTTTTTACAGTTCCATATCAATTATCCGAAGCAAAATACACCACTGATATAATAGGTTCGATATCACTAGCTGCCTTTCCGTATTGCTTAAAGGTCATATGGTCACCTTTTATAGATAAATACTCTATACCTTTTTTATGTTCTAAATTCGGTCACAGGCGTGGCTGGGCATTGGTATCACAAATATTTTTAATCCTAGCGATGACGGGGTTCTTAAACATAAGCCCTTGTAATAACTTATATATTACTGCAATTATCTTATTTATTATTTCATTCTGCAGTTCTACACAAGATATTGTACTTGATGCATATAGAATTGAGAGGCCTACATCTAAAGAAGAGCTTTCAATGGCTTTTACCTTTAGTAGCATAGGGTTTCGTTTAGGTATGTTACTTGGCAGCGTCGGTACTTTATATTCATCAATTATTTTCGGCTGGAATACAGTATATAAATTTGCTCTATTCATTACTCTAATTGGACCTATAGTAATTTTATGTATCAAAGAACCACAATCAAAAAAAATACACCATACAACTACTAATTTAATAGGATTACAACAATATTTTGAAGTTATTAAAAAAAGTATTATCTCCTTAAAAAATGAACAGCAATATTTACTGCTAATTATATTGTTTATCTTTTTATATAAAGCTGCGGATTCTATACCTATGGCTATGAGTTCACCTTTATTTCTAGATTTAAGTTTTACTACTCATGAAATTGCCGTTATTTACAAAGCTTACGGGTTACTAATCATGATCGTCGGAGGAGCTTTAAGCGGCGTTTTAGCTGCAAAAATGGGTATATTTCATAGTGTCTTAATTGGTGGAGTTATTCAATTATTGTCACCTCTTATGTTTATGATTCTTGCTACTATCGGCTATGATATAAAGACATTTATAATGACTGTTACAGTACAAAATTTTTGTGCAGGCTTTGCAGGAACTATTATCTCTATCTATTTTGCTAGCCTTTGCAATAGTGAATTTGTTGCCACACAATATTCTATTATTGCATCTTTTAGCTCTCTTAGCCGTATTATTCTAGCTAGCCTTGGCGGTATTTGTGCAAAATATCTTACTTGGCCTGTATTCTTTTTAGGTAATACTCTGTTTAGCATGTTATTTATCCCGATATTTTATAAAATATATAGAAAGAAACTAGGCTTTGTGAATATTTCTAAAAAGATATGACAATTATTAAAAAAGGTTTATAATATTGATATATATATTTCTGCGAAATGAAGAGTCAGAATTTTTATGAAACTATATAGTTTTCAAGAACATTTATTAGAATTAAAAATAAGGCTTCTTAGAATATTTACTGCTTTTATAATTATATTTGCTATTTGCTATTATTTTAGCGACAATATTTATAGTATTTTATTAAAACCGCTTGCTAAGCTAAGCGGTGATACAGTACGAAATATAATTTATACAGGGCTTACAGAAGCATTTTTTACCTATATTAAACTTGCAGCTTTTACTGCTTTTACTATTATTATACCTATAATTGCTTTGGAGTGTTATTTATTTATCAGTCCCGGGTTACATCGCCATGAAAAAAAAATTATCGCTTTTATTCTTTTTATGTCGCCTATTTTATTTTGGTGCGGTAGTATTTTTGTTTTTTACTTTGTAATGCCGAAAGCTTGGAATTTTTTTCTTAGTTTTGAAAAACGTGATATGATAGTACCGATAGTTTTGGAAGCAAGAATTAGCGAGTATCTAAATTTAGTTATTTATTTAATTATTGCTTTTGGAGTTGCTTTTCAACTGCCAGTTGTGATAATAATATTAAATATACTAAAAATAGTTAAGGTACAAACACTTAAGCAAAAAAGACGCATTGCCGTGGTAATTAACTTTATTATTGCAGGAATATTAACGCCTCCTGACATTTTAAGCCAGTTTGCTCTTGCAATACCGCTACTTTTATTATATGAAACTTCAATAATGATATGTAATTTTATAGAAAAACCGAGGACACTAAATGTTAAATATCAAATGGATTAGAGAAAATCAAGAATTGTTCGATGAAAAGCTTAGCCAAAGATTTATTGAACCTATGTCTAGTAAAATTGCTATGCTCGACGGAGAGAAAAGAAAAATTACGAGTTTAATTCAAGAATTTCAGCATGCACGTAAGGTAAAATCAAAGATTTTAGGTAATATGGCCTCTAAAAGCGGCGAAGAGTTTGAAGGGTTACAAAGAGATGTCAAACATATAAATGAGAAGTTGGAAGCACTTGAACAGGATCTAAATAATAATAACGAATTAAATGAACTATTAAATATGTTTCCTAATATTCCGGACGAAGAAGTACCTTACGGAATGGATGAAAGTATGAATAAATTAGTGCGTACTTACGGAGAGACAAATCCAAATGCTTTGAATAAACAGCATTTTGAACTAGGTATAAAATTAAATTTAATGGATTTTGAACAAACTGCTAAAATTTCTGGAACTAGATTTGTAACATTAAAAGGTGATTTAGCAAAGCTAGAACGTGCTTTAATTAATTTTATGATTGATGTTCATACTAAAGAGTTGGATTTCTTTGAGATATCACCTCCGGTATTAGTTCGAGATAATGCTATGTATAATGCAGGACAACTACCTAAATTTGCCGAAGAGTCTTTTGCAACAACCAATGGTTACAGACTAATTCCAACCGCAGAAGTATCTTTAGTAAATATAGTCGCCGATACTATTATACCAAGAGAAAAATTACCGATACGTTATGTTGCTTACACCCCGTGCTTTAGATCAGAAGCAGGTAGTAGCGGTAGAGATACAAGAGGTATGATTAGATTACATCAGTTCGGTAAAGTTGAACTAGTATCTATTACTACCCCTGAAGAATCAAAAAATGAGCATGAATATATAACTAATGCATCAGAGACTATTTTACAAAAACTGAATCTTCCTTATCGTGTTATGTTACTTTGCACCGGAGATATGGGATTTGCGGCAAAAAAAACCTATGATATAGAAGTATGGCTTCCGGGACAAAAGCAATATCGCGAAATTGCTAGCTGTTCTAATTGTGGAGATTTTCAAGCACGCAGAATGAAAGCAAGATATAAAGAATTCGGCAGTAACGAAACTACCTTAGTTCATACTTTAAATGCTTCAGGATTACCTATCGGAAGAACTATGGTTGCAATACTTGAAAATTATCAGAATGAAGATGGATCAATAACTATACCGGATGTCTTGATAAATTACATGGGAGGATTACAAAAAATCACTGCCTATAGTGAATAATTGTTTATTAAATATAAATAATAAGGTAAAGTTTCTAGTTGTTGTTAAATTGGCTTTGTTGCATGGCTCTTATGTCATTCCCACGAAAGCGGGAATGACATCGAGTAGAGGCCTACGGCTGCTCGCAATGACGACTCTAGCATCCACGCAAGCAAAGTTCATTAGTATATACTCCTGTGAAATGAAGAGTTGTTATACGAAGTTCAACTTGGAAAAGAGCAAGGAGTCTGTAAGCCGAGGGGCGGAGCGTATACTTAATACTTGAGCATCCGAGGACTTACAAAGACGACGTAGCCAATTTTTCAAGTTGAACGAGCATACAAAACAATAATTTAAATTCAGGTCATTTGTGTTTAGTGATTTACGAAAATTTGACAAAGATATATATAATTATAATGCTCCTAATTTTGTACCTATAGCATGTCATTATAATGAAAATACTTTACTTACCAAAGACGGTAAATTACTACAAATTATCAAAATACACGGCATTAACTCAGAGAAAATAAGCGATAACATACAAAACTTACGTGAAATGGTTAGAGTTTCTATAAAAAAGAATATAACCGATTATGATCTTGCTTTTTGGCTACATACAATACGAGAAAAACAAAACTTAGACGATTCAACTCCTTACAAAAAATTATTACCGGCAAATATTCATACCCTATGGCAAAGAAAAAATCATTGGAATGATAAATTCGTTAATACTTTATATATATCTATAGTATATGATTCTGCTAAAGTTAACATCAAAAATTTTAACTCTTTAATAAATTCTTTATCTAATAAATTAATTACTAATTTTGAAAATAACTACTTAGATTCAGCTTTTCAAAAATTAGACAATATCACTAATAATATTTTAAATGATTTAAATGAATTTGGTGCTGAAAAACTCGGTATAATATTTGAAAATGATAATGTTTTTTCTAATCCTTTATTTTTATATAATCGAATAGCTAACCTTAATAATAATGATTGTTTGGTACCTATAATAGATTTATCCGATGTACTAGGTAGAAGTATTTATACAATTAGCGGCGATAAAATGGTAGTTACGGATCATGAGAAAAATAATAAATTCGCTTCTTTACTATCTATAAAAGAATATCACGAAACTCCTTCTAATACACTGGATAAATTTTTACAGTTACCGATTGAATTAATAATAACTGAAATATTTTACTTTGTTAGCAAAAAACAAGTAATATCCAAATTGCGTGGTCAAGATTATATTCTAAAAATTACTAACGACTCAACTTTACTTAATCACAAAGGGATTAATAAGCTTGATACAGCTAATTTAGATTTTCAATTTTGTAATCAGCAAATTTCAATTGCCGTTATAGAAGAAGATGAAAATAAACTAGATGCAGCCGTAGCTAAAATATCAACTGAACTTTTTAAACTTGGTATTATTCATGTAAAAGAAGATCTTAATATTGAGCAAATATTTTGGTCGCAATTACCTGCTAACTTTACCTTTATACGTAGAATGTCACCATTATCCGTAGAGCATATTGCTTCTCTTACCGTTCTTCATAATACTACACTCGGTAATCAATATAATCCTTGGGGTAAGGCTATAACTTTATTGCGAACCGAGAGAGGTACTCCATATTTCATGAATTTTCATGATAAAACGAATAAAGGTAATACTTGCATCTTTGGTACGGAAAAAACCGGCAAAACCGTATTATTGAACTTTTTAATATCAGAATCGACTAAATACGATCCAACAATAATTTATATCTCTAATAATAATGATTCTAAAATTTTTATCGAGGCAATAGAAGGCAAATGGTTAGAACCGGACAAACAAATTATTAATCCATTTTTAGTAGATGATACAGAAAAATCACAAGCATTCATTTTAGAATTTTTAAAATTAATCAGTGGTCATTATATTTCACCTCTTAGCGAAATAGAGATATCCTTTCTAGAGAAATTAAAAAATAAAATTTTATCAATTGAAAAAGAAAAACGTATTTTTTCCGATATTTTAAAATTAGAAGATTTTAAGGAGGAAGGAGGAATACAAATACTTGATAAACTTAAAGTTTTTACCGAAGAACAATTATATTCCGGATTATTTGACGGATCATCTCTTAACATTGAAGAAGGGAAAGTTATAGGGTTTAATTTATATAAACTTTCTGATGAGCCGTTTTCTAAACAATTTTACCCGACGGAGAGAAAATTTTTAGAACAATTTAATAATAATTTAAAGAAACACCAAAGTATTAGTGCAGCAGTAATTTATGCTTTTACTTATCATTTAAGTCTAGTTGGCACAAAACCTAAAATATTTGCTGCCGATAATTTTGATAAACTTTACAGACCTGAGGTTTATTATGATAATATAAATTTAATCTATAATAATTTGTCTCAAAATAACGGTATTTTCGTCAGTAATTTCAATTTTATTTATCTTAAGTTATATCCAAAATATACTATAAAACCTTGGCTTGATTTAATTAATACTAAAATTATTCTACCGTCTGACGTTAAAATAGAAGATTTAGATAAAATTTTAGGTTTAAGCGAGCCGGAAATACGCAAATTATCACAGCTAATACTTTCTGCAAGAATGTTCTTAATTAGCAAGGATAATGAATCGATAGCTTCTGAATTAAGTATTGCCGCTTTAATAGGAGTTGTCCGTATTTTATCAAGCAGACAGGAGGAAATGGATATTTATAAAAAAATACTTGAACAACACCAAGGTCCTCCGGATAATTGGGTTAATTACCTATATAATGAGTTAAATACGGACTAATATTTCACTCTGTCATCCCGTGATTTATTATGGGATCCAAAAAAAATTAAAAAGGACTGGATCCTGCTACAAGCTCGTGGGATGACAATAATTTATTATGAACTATAAAAACAACGAGCATAAAGAATACTCAAAGTGTTAAAAAAATATTTACTATTTTTCTTATTTTCATTTTTCTCATTTAATGTATATGCATCTATTTGGGGTGATATAGCCGATTGTCTTAGCGATCCATGTAATTGCGGTCAAAGTGAGAGAACGGAAATTTGGAATAAGGATGGAGGCATCAATGCAAAGCCAAGAGGACCTTTTAAACCAGGCACATTATGTCCTCCTTGGAATAAAAGCGACGGTCGCGATAATGATACTTGTTTATTACAATTTGATTACCCAGGTACATTTATCGGTTTTTTACTCAATAGATGTGCGGAAGAAGCCCCTGATAGTAGTTACTTTACTCCAAAAATTCGTATTAGAGTTCAAAGCTGTAATGCCGTAGCTTGTTGGCACCAAAACTCTACTTTAAATTGGGATGGAGAATGTGTAGTATGGCCTACAGGTTACGGTCTACCTCTAACTAGAGTCTGTGCTAGAGTTGCCGTACCGGATATGCCTCCACCTCCCGGGATAAATGCCCCACCTTCCCCTGCAGATCCAGGTTATACCGATGGAGTACATCTCAATAAAGTCGGTTATACAGAAACTGATAATAAGATAATCGATGTAGATGGAAAAATAGTTACTTTAAAATCTCCTAAACTTTGTGCTTATAGCGATCCTGGACTTGTTAACCTTGTTTCAGATTCCGGTGTACATCTTGATCCGATGGACTGGAATCCTAATCGTCAACCTCTTCATCACACTAACGAACTTAGCCCTATTGCAAAAGTATTAAAATTTTTAGTTGAAACGATAAAAGGAGTAAGTTTACCAAGTTTATTAGGGCAGCTTCTTGGTATGATAAATCAAAATTCAGAATTTATAAAAGTACTTCAATCAATACTTAATGCAATAGGAGAGATTTTTAATTTTTTTCCTGCTTTAATAATAAAAGTTATTGAAGCACTTGGGTCATTAAACGGTTCTGTAGATAGCTATTCTTTTGGTTGTGTACAATTACCTTTAGGGCCTTTTCCACCGCCATATTGTCCAAATTTAGATTATATCAGCATTAATGCGAGTGCTAATAATGTATGTAGCATAAAAGATGCAAGCGGCAAGTTTGACCAATCTTCTACTAGTCCGGCTTGTGTAGTGCCATCTAATATTAATGTTAAAAACAATATTGTTAATAATACCATACGTGTTAGCTTTAGCAATCTTGTTCCGCTTTGCACGAGTTCTCCCTCTGACCTCAAAACTTGTGTAGAACCACGTAATATAGATTTTTCTTCAGCAAAAATTACTCATACTAATACGGCTTTTAAAGATTTAATTAAATCGTGTAAGAATACTTCAGGCGACACTCCATGTATTAATACAGAAATTTCTACACCATGTAGTGTTACGGCTAACGGTTGTAATGAGGGATTTAGAATAGTATATTCGCAGAAAATTGGAAATGTAGAAACACCCAGCGATTACTACATAAGCGATATACCGGACTGTCCAAGTTCTAATTCAACTACCTGTCAAAAAGTGTGGGGAGTTAATATCGGCGAATTTAAGGATGTAAGCGTAAAATTTCCTGAGATACAAAAACAAGATACAACTAGCTTAATGCCTATAAAGACAGATGTCACCTTAAAAGACAATAACGGTAAAGATAGAAAGCTTTATGTCTCTATTAGTAATACTGAAGACGATAAGCAAAATCCTAATAATATTTGCTTATTTGAGTCCGGTAATTTAATAGATTGCGTACCGAGAGTAAATCATTCTTACAGCTTAGCTGCTTATGAATGTGCAAAGCAATATGCCGGAATTACCTGTACTAATAATAGCAATCCCAACGATGCTTATTATAAACCGCAATTCATTGCGTCAGTACAAGTAAGAGAAGGCGACAATATCATAGATGAAACAAGCACTCTTGTAACACCGTTAGCATACGCCGGACCTCCACCTCCCAACCCCACTGACACAGAAAGCATAGTAATGCTTGCCGGTTATAAGTATAGTTCTTCCGTTGCGTTTATACCTAAAGACCCAAAGGAAGATAAATATATTGCTATGCCGTTTTCAGGAGAGAATGCTCTAAATCAGTTGACTATTCACGGTAAATATAAAGACGATAAAGCACCTTATGATAGTAATGGAAATCCTGACTCAAGTGCGGTATATTTAAAATATTTAGAATATGTAAACGGTAAATATATTCAAGGTGGAACGCATGCCTGCTTGATGCCGAAAAATTTCCAACATTGTAACCCTATGCTGCGTCCTACTTTACCTGATGGATCACCTATGCCCGGTTACAATAATGACTCGACAAATTGTGTACTTGCTAAACTCTACAACAACGATACTATAAATTGTAAAGATTTTAAAAATAAATATAACGTTAAATATCCAAATCTTGGCTTATGTAAAAAAGATACAGATCTAACGCGCTGTACTCTAGAAGAAACAGTGTCAGGTCCAGGAAGAGGTATTACAATTTATACTTGCAATATAAATAAGATTCCGAGTAAATGCTATACCAATAACGATAAGGCTAATACTCCAGTATGTGTTTTAAGTAGGGATTATACAGATAGAATTGAGCCGAAACCTAACATAGGACCAATATTAGTACCGGTAGATCCTTCAAAATATTATACAGTGACATATACAAAAGGAGATAACAATACTCCTCCTGAGCCGACATATAAAGCTGAGACTGAGGATGTAAGAGATAAAACTTGGCAAGAGCTAAATCTTTGTGCTCCTATATTAGTACCTACTTGTGCTAAAATTCCTAGCACAGAGAAAGCTCCTTCCGGTAACAATCACGGTAATGCAGAATGGCCTGAAAGCGATATAGGAGAACTTGCAAAAGGAAAATGCCCGACGAATTGGATACCTATTGATCCTAATAAACCTTTAGAACGCCATTGTTTATCATATTTTGATAGAAAGGTTGTCGAGTTTGAACCTTTAGGCCAAAATGTCGGCTGTAGAGAATCTAAAGGATTACCTATAAAAGTTGGTTATAACGACTTTCCATCAGACCAATTACCTGAGACCCCTTATAATCCGGTAACTAAAATAGGTGACTATATCTTAAACAAAAAACCGGTACCACAGGGGAGCATTATGGCATTTCCAAAGGATGGAGCATTTATAGCTGCAACAAATAAACCGGACAATACAATATTGCATACTGTAGAATTCAAAGTAACTTTAGATGCAATAATGGACGATATTGAGTATTTTGAAGTAAAAGATTTATGGTATGATGATTGCACATTAATATATGTCAACGGCACAAAGTTACTTAGCCTCCCTACTAACGTTGATTCTCTAGATGAGAAAAGGTACTGTAACAATGGAAATGACCAAGGTCAAGCATTACAAGCTAAAAATTTACCGATTGATATAAAGCGTTATTTAAAACAAGGAGAAAATACTATAAGATTCCAGCTAAGAGTTATGTTTGGTGGAGGACTATATTTCCACATGCAATATAAAATGAAGAGATAAATAAATGAGTTGGATTATTTTTTATACGGTAATCGCTGCTTTACTGATTCTCGATTTGGGAATAATACACAAAAAAAATACTATAATGAGCTTTAAAGAAAGCGTACTTTTTAGCCTTTTCTATCTTGTAATAGCTTGTTTATTCGGTATCTATGTTTACTATAATACGGGGGCAGATCATGCTCGTGAATATTATACTTGCTTTCTCATTGAGAAAGCTATGTCACTTGATAATATTTTTGTTATCTCTATTATGTTCCAATTTTTTAAAATTCCCGGGCAATATCAACATCGTGTTTTATTTTTCGGTATAATAGGCGTAATAATATTCAGAGCCGTAATGATTTACGGCGGTATTATTCTTATAAATAAATTTGCTTGGTTATTATATATTTTTGCCGTAATACTCATTGCTACAGGTATAAAAACTTTCTATGTATCACATAAAACTTTTGATATACAGAATTCTTATATTTACAAGTCAATAATAAAAAATCTAAATATTACCCCTAACCTTGAAGGGGATAAATTTGTTATTAAACGTAATAACAAACTATATTGTACCCCCCTTTTTATATCTTTAGTACTGATAGAAGCAATAGATTTAGTCTTTGCTACAGATAGTATACCGGCAATATTCGCAATTACTAATGATGTTTATATAATTTATACTTCAAATATTTTTGCTATTTTAGGGCTTAGAGCGTTATTCTTTTGTTTAGCAGAAATTGTAGAACGTTTCAGTTATATAAAATATTCTTTGGCTTTAATTTTAATATTTATCGGCTTGAAAATATTTATTCATCATTATATAGCGATTCCGGCATATGTTGCGCTCACTGTAACTATTACTTTATTACTATTTGGTATAATTGCTTCCATAATTAGGAAAAATATGATTGACCATTAATAAAGGGGGTATATAATATTTTTTTATTTTTTAAGCAATTATAATGACTAAATTACTAAAATTATTTTTTATTACTATCATCATTTTTAATAACATTGCTTTCGCAAAAGAAACATGGTTCTATATAGGAGCAGAAGGCGGAATAGTTGAACCGGTCGTTAGTAAATTCCGACATAAACACTCAAATACCGAAATAATTTTAAAAAAATCAAGTATGTATAGTGGGAAAATAGGCTACATAATATATCCACAGATAGCTATTGAATTCTCAGCAACTTATCAACCTAAATATCGTCTGCATTACGTATTACCTCAGCAAAATTTAAGTAATGGTCTCACTATTCCTAAAACCCCAGGTAATACTACCGTATTATCAAATATATATATGCTAAATCTTATTTATGATTTAGAAAAAATAAAAACTTTCACACCTTTTGTAATACTTGGAGGTGGAATAGCACAAGTAAAAGTTCAGCCTACCTCTTCTAGGTGGAATGTTATAAATAGCGATTATTTTAAAGTAAGAAAAACTCATAAAAATTGTGTTGCTTGGCAAGCAGGTCTTGGAATTTCACAAGATGTAACTTCAAATTTAATTATCGATGCAACTGCAAAATTACAAACGGCATATAGAGTAAGAATTAATTATGATACGCTTGATATGAAAACGGGGCAATACATGCCAGCAAATCCTATCAAAAAAACTATAGCCGTTGGAGAATTTGGCGTAGGATTTACTTATAGATTGCCATTTTAATAATTCTGTGAAATATTTATATGAAAGCTACAATGTCATCCCGCGGGATGACACAAATAATTCAACTATATAAGGAAAAAATATGTCTCCAAAAGCTACTAACTCTTCTTCTACCCCTAACGGTCATGATAAGATGGCAAAAAAAACACATTCCGTACAATCCGTTGTTAACAGTGTAGTTTCAGATCATAACACTTATGATGAAGTACCGTATGAAAGCTACCCATATGCTCTTACAAATCCTTATCACTTAAGTACACTTGCAACTCTTTTCGGTGTAAATGCTCCTGAAGTCGAGAATGCAAAAATATTAGAGCTTGGTTGTGCAGCAGGCGGTAATTTAATACCACATGCAGTTCTTTATCCAAAAGCTCATTTTGTTGGGGTTGATTTGTCTAAGGTACAAATTGACGAAGCAAATAAAAATGTTAAAGCACTAGGATTAAAAAATATAGAGTTCCATCATTGTTCGATAACCGATATTAACGATTCTTTCGGTAAGTTTGATTATATAATTTGCCATGGCGTAATTTCTTGGGTACCAAAAACCGTTAGAGATAAAATTTTTGAAGTTTGTAATAAAAATCTTAGTCCAAACGGAATAGCATATATTAGCTATAATACCCTCCCTGGCTGGAATATGGTCCGTACTATTAGAGATATGATGATATATCATTCTAGCTCATTTGCAAATGTACGGGATAGAATAGCTCAATCTAGATTGTTACTAGAATTTGTTAAGGATAGCTTAGAAAACTCTAAAACTCCTTATGCAGAAGCATTAAAAACCGAAGCAGAGCTACTTGCTAAACAAACCGATCATTATTTACGTCATGATCATCTAGAAGAAGAAAATGCTCAATTCTACTTCCATGAATTTATGAATGAAGCAAGAAAGCACAATTTACAATATTTAGCCGATTGTAATCTTTCGACTATGTATCTCGGTAATATGCCGCCGAAAGTAGTAGAGCAGTTAAAAGCGGTAAACGATATAGTTAGAACCGAACAATATATGGATTTCATTACGAATCGTCGTTTTAGAACCACTTTACTATGTCATAGTGATGTGAAAATTAATAGAAATATTAACAATGATGATATAACGAAATTTAATATAATCTTTAATATAGTGCCTGAAAAACCACTCAAAGAAGTAGATCTTAATAATGCTGCCGAAAATTTAAAATTCTTCTTAAACGGCAATAAAGACTCTAACTTAACAACTAGTTCGCCTTATATGAAAGCTATTTTATACACTTTCAGCGAAAATCTAAATAATCCGTTAAGCTTTGAGAAAATAACCACTGAAGCTAATAAAAAGCTACATAATACTAAATTAAACGAAATCAAAGCTGAGCTTTTAAATAATGCAATGAAGCTAGTACTACAAGGTTATATTAGTATTACAAATCAGAAGCATCGAAATAACCCTGAGCTTGATAAGCCTAAAACAACAAAAATGGTGATACATCAAGCAACTCATACACCTTCTATGTGGGTTACAAATTTAAAACATGAACCGATCGGCGTTAATTTCTTTGAGAAGTTTGCACTTAGATATATGGATGGTAAACATGATAAAAAAGCAATCATTGAGGCTGTACTTGGTCATGTAGAAAAAGGCGAGCTAACTTTAAGTAAAGAAGGTCAAAAAGTAGAAAACAAGGAAGAAATACGCAAAGAACTAGAAAGCTTATTTATTCCGATGATCAAGAAATTTTCTTCTAATGCTTTGTTGGTGTAGCCAATTTGCACTCTGTCATACCGTGGTCTTACCACAGTATCCATGATACTAAACAAAAATTATTTATTGATTCTCCTACGCCAATGGCGTATAAGTATTATGAGTAAAAAACTGATTTCAATTGTTGAGCTTCCAGAGTTTCAAAAATTCGCTAAGAATAATTTAAATGAAAAAGAATGCTTTGAAATAATACATTACATTGCTGCTAATCCTGACCAAGGTGATATAATAAAAGGCACTGGAGGTATAAGAAAGTTACGATTTGCTTTAAGTAGTAATAATAAAGGTAAAAGTGGCAGTATAAGAATAATTTATTTTTACTACAATGAAAATATGCCGGTATTTTTAATAACCGGTTTTATAAAAAGTAAGATGGAACATATTAATCATAATAGTTGTAATGAATTAAAAAAACTAACTGAAGAATTGGTAAAATTATATGTCGGAAGAGGCAAAAATAAATAATAAAAATACTAATCAAACCGACAAAAGTATATTAATTGGAATGCAAGAGGCTGTTTTATACATTAAAGGAAAATTAAAAGCAAATAAACATGATATAAAATTATCTAATATAGACGTGCATGAAGCAAGAGATAAGTTAAAATTAACACAACAACAATTTGCTACAACATTTGGGGTGAGCGTTGCAACTTTAAGAAACTGGGAACAAGGCAGAAGATTACCTACCGGAGCTGCAAAATTACTTCTTAAGATTATTGAGAAAGAACCTAATGTTGTAAAACGAGTTTTACGAGGATAAAATAGATATAAGACACAACCTATATAAACACCATGCCTATATTTTTTTATTTATTTGCAACATTAATAACTATCAGTAGCTTATGCGTTGTCTTAAGCAAAAATTCCGTATATTCGGTATTATGGTTAATTTTTGCATTTATCAACGGTGCAGGGCTTATGATTTTGCTTGGAGCAGAATTTTTAGCTATGATGCTGATAGTGATTTATGTTGGAGCTGTAGCAGTATTATTCTTATTTGTGATAATGATGCTAGATATGCATTTTAATAAGACAATAACGCAGCTAAAAGCAAATCTAGCTTTAAGTATTTTTATAGCTTTGATTATGTTTGCCGATTTAGTAATAATTATTTTACTTGGTACTAAAAATATTAATTTCAACTCCAATGTATCGTTTGCCATAACAAATAATATCTCAAATACTAAAGCAATAGGAGGCGTACTCTACACAGACTTTATGCTACCGTTTCAAATGGCGGGCCTTATATTATTTGTCGCTATGATTGCATGTATTACGTTAACACTAAAGAAGCGCGAGGGAGTAAAACGTCAAGATATATCAAAACAACTACGTCACAATAAAGAAAATACCGTATTAATGACAAAGCCTATTCTAAATAAAGGTGTTGAGAATATTAAATATGAATGAATATATTTCGCTTAATCATTATTTAATCTTAAGCAGCTTAGTTTTTACTATCGGAATGTTTGGATTATTTATGCACCGCAAAAATATTATCAATATATTAATGTCTATTGAGTTAATGCTGCTTGCAGTTAACATAAATTTTGTTGCATTTTCCGTATATATGCAAGAATTATCGGGACAAATTTTTAGTATTATAATCTTAACCGTAGCAGCTGCCGAAACCTCAATCGGGCTTGCAATATTACTAATATATTTCCGTAATAAAGGCTCAATTGAAATTACCGACATTAATCAGATGTGGGGATAATGATGTATCAAAATATTTCCATAATGATCATCATGTTACCGCTTGCATCTAGCATAATAAACGGGTTATTCGTAAGGGTAATAGACAAAAAATTAGCGCAAGTAATTGCAACCGGCTTTTTATCTTTATCTGCCTTATTCTCATTAATAATATTTTGCGATGCGGGCTTAGACGGGAATATAATCCATATTAAATTATTACCATGGGTTGAGGTTGGAAATTTTAAAGTAAATTGGTCGATTTATATCGATCAGCTAACTAGCATAATGTTTATAGCCGTAACATGGGTGTCAAGCGTCGTGCATATCTACTCGCTTGGCTATATGGCCGAAGATAAGGGGATTATACGCTTCTTGTCTTTTCTTTCTTTATTCACTTTTTTTATGTTAATGCTAGTATCTAGCGATAATTTCTTACAGTTATTTTTCGGTTGGGAGGGCGTCGGCGTTTGCTCATATTTACTAATAGGTTTTTGGTATTCAAAAGAATCAGCCAATAAAGCAGCGATTAAAGCTTTTATAATAAATAGAGCCAGCGATTTTGCTTTTATCTTAGGCGTAATGACGATTATTGTTTATTGTGGCTCGGCAAATTACAAAGATGTATTGTCATCTGCAGAATTATTATCCAATATAAAAATATTTTTACATTTTTCCATTCTAGACATTATTTGTTTATTATTATTCATCGGTTGTATGGGTAAATCTGCACAGATCGGTTTACATGTATGGCTTCCTGATGCGATGGAAGGACCGACTCCGGTATCTGCACTTATTCATGCAGCAACCATGGTAACGGCAGGAGTATTCTTAGTAGCACGCTGCTCGTATTTATTTGAATATAGCCCTTTAATTCTACAATTTATTACGATTATCGGCGGTGTTACTTGTCTTTTTGCTGCAAGTATTGCTATTATGCACAGCGATATCAAGAAGATTATTGCTTACTCAACTTGCAGTCAGCTTGGTTATATGTTCATGGCGTGCGGAGTATCTGCCTATAATAGCGGAATATTTCACTTAGTAACTCATGCCTTTTTTAAGGCCTTATTATTCTTATCAGCCGGCAGCGTAATACATGCCGTTCACGAGCAGGATATTTTTAAAATGGGTGACTTAAGAAATAAAATGCCGGTAACTTATGGCAACTTCTTAATCGGCTCACTTGCACTAATAGGGATTTATCCTTTGGCAGGATTTTACTCTAAAGACTCGATTTTAGAAGCGGCTTATAGTAGCGGCTCGTTTATGTTTATTTTTGGAATAGCAGCAGCAATACTTACCGCTATTTATTCAATGAAGATTATTATGTTGGTATTTCATGGCAAAACTAAGCTAGAAAAAGATGTTTTTGAGCATGCTCACGAACCGGCTAAAGTAATGAATAATCCACTTATATTACTTGTCGCCGGGAGCTTTTTTAGCGGTATGATCGGCTATTATTTACTCGCTATGGACAAACCAAATGGTTATTTCCATGCAAGCCTATTTAATTTACATATTTATAAATTACTAATTAGCCACCCGCCTTTATATATTAAGCTACTACCTATGGCAGTCGGTATAGTGGGGATTGTTACTGGGATTTACTTATATAAGTCAAGTACTGTTATGTCATTCCCGCAAAAGCGGAAATCCAGTAAAAATACTAAAAACGCCTGGATCCTACGGTCAAGCCGCGGGATGACACTCCTTGTATTAATTTCCAACATATTACGCAATAAATATTACTTCGATAAAATATATAATTGCTTAATTGTGAAACCTATTAACTGTTTAGCTTCTTTATTTTATCTTGGCGATCAGCAAATAATCGATCGTTTTGGACCAAACGGTTTTTCACGAGTCGTTAATTGCTTTAGCGTTCTTACCGGCAACATACAAACAGGATATGTTTTTAACTATGCTTTATATATAGTATCATTTATTGTTGTAACAATTAGTTATTTTGTTTGGCAAAACATAATGTACTGATGTTATTTGCGTTAAAAACTAAAACCGTCATTGCGAGCGAACGTAGAGAGCGTAGCAATCTCATGAAATAATAACAAATTCCTGAGATTACTTCGTAATTTGCCTCGCCATAACGGAAAAAAACTCATAAAATCTTAAAGAATGTTAGAATTACCTATTATATCTATCAGTATTTTTCTGCCGCTAATAAGCGTGCTATATATTTTGCTGTTTATTAGTCAAAGTAAAAAAGCAGATAAACCGATATATGTAATGTATGTTGCAGTGCTTAGTTCTGTTTTAACATTCATCTCAACTATCTATATTTTAATAGAATTTGACTCCTCAAACCCCGCTTATCAATTTGTTGAACGCTACGCTTGGCTTGATAAGATCGGGCTTGAATTCCATGTAGGCGTTGACGGTATATCAATATTTTTTGTGGTTCTAACTTCTTTTCTTACTCTTATTTGTATAATTGGAAGCTTATTTACCGTTAAAAAATATATTAAAGAATATTTGGTATGTTTTTTATTAATGGAATCTTTTTGTATAGGGGCATTTACCTCGGTAAATTTACTATTGTTTTATCTGTTTTTTGAAGCAATATTAGTGCCGATGTATATTATTATTGGCATATGGGGTGGCGAGAATAGAATATATGCGGCTCTTAAATTCTTCTTATATACGTTCTTTGGTTCTGTATTTTTCCTACTTTCATTAATTTATATTTATAGCAAAATACATAGCTTTGATTTAACCTATATCTTTCAGCTTACCGATAATATTCCATTATTTGCTCAGCAAATTTTATGGTGGGCTATCTTTATTGCTTTTGCCGTTAAAATCCCTATGATTCCTTTTCATACTTGGCTACCCGATGCACACGTACAAGCTCCAACCAGCGGCTCGGTTATTCTTGCCGGTATTTTGCTAAAACTCGGCGGTTATGG
>NZ_AWXL01000026.1:0-47957 GCF_000485845.1 Rickettsia gravesii BWI-1
ATTACTACCTCTATGTCCGAGTGTATCACAAGAATTTGCAATTTACATAATTTACCTTAGCGTTATTGCTATAATATATGCATCACTCGTTGCTCTTGCTCAAAAAGATATGAAGAAGATGATAGCATATTCATCTATTGCACATATGGGATATGTTACGATAGGTATTTTTAGCTTTACTGAAGCCGGGGTTAGCGGAGCAATATTTCAGATGCTTAGCCACGGCGTGATTTCTTCATGTCTATTCTTAATAGTCGGTACTTTGTACGAAAGATTACATACAAAAGAAATAGCTAAATATGGTGGTGTAGCAAGTAAAATGCCGGTGCTTGCCGCATTTTTTATGATTGCAATGCTCGGCTCTGTCGGGTTACCCGGAACTAGTGGATTTATTGGAGAATTTTTAAGCCTGCTTGGGATTTATAAGGTGAATGTAGTAGCAACCTTTATAGCAGCTCTCGGCATAATCTTCGGGGTGGTTTACATGCTGAAATTATACAAAGAAGTAATGCTCGGTGAAATTACCAATAAAGAAATTATGCATTTCAGAGATTTATATAAATACGAAATAATCTCAATAGCTCCTTTAATATTATTAATTATTTACTTTGGTCTAATGCCGAGTTCTATTTTAAATGTATTTAGCTTATCGGTGGAAAATTTGCTGGTAAAATTTTAATTGCTTACAAAAAATATAAATGCTACTCTAATTATAGAACTTAAAAGTGAGATTTATATAAAAAAAATAGCAAAAGAAGCTAAAAAATAAACCATGAATTAAACAACGCAACTAAAAAACTAGGTCAAGAAGCTAATAAGGTAACAGGCATAGATATAAGTCATGTGGTAAATCCTGATGCATCAGATCATAAAAAAGCTTTAAGAGATACTCGTGAGAAACTTGGAATTGGTCATAATAATCAACAAGATAATACAGAATTAACTGGGACCACACCAGAAGAACATCATGAAAATTAAATTTATTAAAAAGCAACAGATGTCATACCGTGGCTTGACCACGATATCTAGTAAAATTATTAGTATTTTGAATTGCTTTTATGGATACCGTGGTCAAGCCACGGTATAACAAGGACATGCTATCACTTCATCAATTACAATTTAAAAACTTATTTGATCTAAATAATACTTTTCTTCCTTCTTCTATCACATATATAAAAGGAGCTAACGGTTGTGGGAAAAGCTCGTTGCTACGAATGATAGCAGGAATTATGCAACCGAGTAGCGGTAATATCTACTATAGAAACTGTAATATTAACAATATCGCTAAACTTTACTGCACTTATATCGGTCATAATTTAGGTCTAAAATCAGAAATGACTGTGTTTGAAAATCTAAAATTTTGGTCGGAAATTTATAATTCCGCCGAAACCCTATATGCTGCTATTCATTACTTCAAATTACACGACTTATTAGATACAAAATGCTATAGTTTGTCTAGCGGAATGCAGAAAATCGTAGCCATAGCAAGGCTTATTGCTTGCCAATCTGACTTATGGCTACTTGATGAAGTTGAAACTAACTTAAGCAAAGAAAATAGGGATTTACTAAATAATCTAGTTGTCATGAAAGCAAATAGCGGCGGTATTGTTCTTCTATCCTCTCATCTAGAAAGCTCTATAAAATCTGCACAGATATTACAGCTTGATTAATTATTATTGTTTTGCGTATTTTTATAAATCTCCCAATGTACAATAAAAAATATAAGGCTAACTATAATCCAAATTGAACAATTAATTATTGTACTTACAGCATGTGTTTTAGTAACTTCTATATATTTATTCTTATAACTAATTCTCTTGTCTTCTAGCTCTTTTGGAGGCAACCCTTTTAATTGTTCATATAAATCCTTATCATATGATTTTAGCTTTAAATATTGCTCATTAGTACTATATTTATGAGCTCCTCTTATTCCGGTAGGAATAATGTAATGAATGCATTAAATGTAATAGAGAGCGTTCTAAATAAAACTATAGTAGTAACAAAACAAACTACCATACTATAAATCTGTTTTATAAACATAATTTTTTAGTTTTTATAATTATTTACAATTAAGAGAATAAAAGTCAAAAAAAAAAGAAAAGCAATAATTAAATTACAAAGGTTTATGAAATCTCGAATGCAAGGTTCGAATTTTCATGATATATTTTTTTAATTTAACTTTTTTGAAATGAACCTATTAACAGAATCACAATAGCATAATACACGTATATATTCCGAATAAATGAAGAGTAATTAAACGAGTATATTACCTATACTCGTAATCTTTGTGTAGTTTACTAGCGAGTGCTTGTTCCCATCTATCACCATTTTGCAGTAATCTTTCCTTATCGTAAATAAGTGCGGTATGAGTTAGACTTGCAAACTCAAAATTAGGACCTTCAACTATTGCATCTACAGGGCAAGCTTCCTGACATAATCCGCAATAAATGCATTTTGTCATATCTATATCATAACGAGTAGTACGCCTGCTGCCGTCTTCTCGTTCGTCCGCTTCAATTACTATCGCTTGTGCCGGACAAATCGCCTCACAGAGTTTGCACGCAATGCAGCGTTCTTCACCGTTTTCATAGCGACGCAGGGCATGTTCACCCTTAAATCTTGGACTAACAGGGCTTTTTTCATAAGGATAATTTATGGTAACTTTGGGCTTAAAGAAATACTTTAAAGTCAAAGCCATCCCCCTTACTATCTCATATAGAAAAAACGATTTTAAATAGTTTATCATAAAAATTATTATATTAAAGATCGATGTATTTCTGCAGGGCATTGCCCACATGGATACTGAATCGTCATTGCGAGCAGCCGTAGGCTGCGTGGCAATCTCGTCAAATATCCTGAGATTGCTTCGTCAATTACTTCGTAATTTCCTCGCAATGACGGGTAAACCGATCAAGCAACAATGACAATAACATCTAAATACTCGGTAAATTATCTGTATAAACAAGCACGCTTGATACTAACACCACCCAAAATAAAGTTAGAGGTAAAAATACTTTCCAGCCAAGTCGCATTAATTGATCATAGCGATATCTTGGTAAGGTCGCTCTAATCCATAAAAAACAAAACAATAAGAATCCGACCTTAAATACAAACCAAAAGAACCCCGGAATACAATCTAACCACGATATATTAAAGGGCGGCAAGTAACCTCCTAAAAAGAAAGTCGTAGTCATTGCACTAACTAATATCATATTAGCATATTCACCTAGAAAAAATAAAGCAAATCCCATGGAGGAATATTCAACATTATAGCCAGCGACCAACTCCGATTCTGCTTCAGGTAAATCAAAAGGTAATCTATTTGTTTCAGCAAGCACCGAGATAAAAAACACGACACCCATAGGTAGTAGCATTAAATCAATCCACCACGGCATTGTTCTTTGTGCTTCAATGATCTCACTTAAATTGAGAGTACCGGTAGTAAGTAGCACAGTAATAATAACCAGTCCCATCGACACTTCATAAGAAATCATTTGGGCAGAGGAACGTATAGCTCCTAAAAAAGCATATTTTGAGTTACTAGCCCAGCCGGCAATAATAATGCCGTAAACACTTAAAGAGGAAATAGCAAGAATATATAAAACACCTACATTAATATCTGCCAGAACTACGTCCTTTGCAAAGGGTATAACTGCCCAGCCGATTAAACTTAATATAAAAGTTATCATCGGTGCTAAAATAAATAATATTTTATCGGAATTGGTTGGAATGATCGGCTCTTTGAATAAGAGCTTAACCGCATCGGCAATAGGCTGAAGTAATCCAAACGGACCGACAACGTTAGGCCCTCGTCGAAGCTGCATTAATCCAATAACACGACGCTCTGCATATGTTAAATACGCAACGCACAATATTAAAGGGATAGTAATTGCAACTACCTTTAGAGCGATGATAATTAACGGAAAAATATATTCAAAAAAGAGTTCTAGCATGATTGTACTCTTATTATGTCATTCCCGCAAAAGTGGGAATCCAGAAAATAATTTACAAAAAAAGATCTGGATTCCCACTTTTGCGGGAATGACATACGGGGTGAGAATAGCATATTTTTCATCATGCCGTCTCCTCGTCTCTTGCTTCCTTAGCCTCAACGCACTTAGCCATAGTGACCGAATTTTTACTAATCACGTCAGTCATATAATAATTAATAGGTTCTGTAGTTATAGGCTCTTTTGATAACTTATCTTTAGAGCTAAACTTACTAAATTTATTTTCTATAATTCTATCAATACTAGCAAATACCTTATATTCTTTAGCAAGCCTTACTCTTACTTCTTGCAAATTATCCATTCCGATATCTATTTTTAGATAACCGGCAAGCTCTTTAATAATTTCTATATCTTCTTTAGCTACCCCTACAGGCGATACTGCTTTTTCTGCTATTTGCGGTCTACCTTCTAAATTTACGTAAATTCCACTCTGCTCGGTATAAGCAGCCGCAGGTAAAATTACGTCAGCACTGTTAGCACCTACGTCCCCGTGATGTCCTTGATATATTATAAAAGTCGATTTCAGCTTATCAAATGGGACGGCGTCCACTCCAAGTAAATAAGCGAGTTCTAACTCTTCGAGCTTAATAGGAGTATTAAAACCAATATCAAGACCGCCAACTATAGAAGCGTGATTATGCAATATATTAAAGCCTTTCCAATCATCACGCATAATATTATATTCAGTCACTATCTTATGAATAAGCGACAATATAGCATATCCGTCATCTCTTGCATATACACCGTCACCTACTATAATCATCAGATATTTTGCTGCTTCTAAGGCTTTCGTAAACTCATGAGTACCAATGGCTAGTTCCTCAATAATCTTAATATCACTTCCTAAATCCTGAATTTTATAGGTTTGGTTATGCCCTCCACCTATTCTTGCTACTTTTAGTGAGTCGGCACGTACTCGCATACCTATTCTACTATTTAATACTGGAGCTATTTGCCTTGGATTTGCTCCGATTAGCAAACATAAATCAGCCTTTCCTATCTCTGCAATAGTAGTATTAAATAAATAATTGCCTCGCTGCGTGGTATCTAGTTTATAGTCAAACTGATTAACGCTGTAATTATTAGAGCCAAGCTTTTGCAATAATGTTTTTAACATAAACATTGCTTCGACAGAAGAGAGAGAACCAGCAATAGCAGCAATCTTTTCTGGTTTTACGGATTTTATTTTATCCACTACTGTCTTTAAAGCTTCACTCCAGCTAGCTTCTACTAACTTACCGTTTTTTCTGATATAAGGACGATCCAAGCGCTGATATTTTAAACCGTCATAACTAAAACGATTCTTATCCGAAAGCCACTCTTCATTTATTTCTTCATTAACACGAGGTAATATCCTCATTACCTCATCGTCTCTACTATCAATACGAATATTAGAGCCTTCGGCATCATGCACTCCAATGCTAGCGGTATGTTTTAGCTCCCATTTACGAGCTTTAAAAGCATAAGGCTTAGAGTTCAAAGCACCGACGGGACAAATATCGATCATATTACCGGAAATTTCGGAATCTAAAGTTTGCTCTAAATATGAAGTTACTTCCATGTGTTCTCCACGGTGAATAGCTCCCATTTCCTCTATTCCCGCTATATCGCTCGCAAATCTAATACATCTTGTGCATTGTATGCATCTAGTCATCGCTGTTTTAATCAGCGGTCCCATATATTTATCTTTAATAGATCTCTTATTTTCGTGGAATCTATTAGTACCTTTGCCATATCTGAAAGCCTGATCCTGTAAATCACACTCTCCGCCCTGATCACAAATAGGACAATCTAAAGGATGGTTAATCAGTAAAAACTCCATCACCCCTTCACGTGCTTTTTTTACCATAGGCGTATCGGTATGAATAACCATACCGTTACTTACCGGCATAGCACAAGCAGCTATAGGCTTTGGTGATTTTTCCATTTCAACCAAGCACATACGGCAATTACCAGCGATTTTTAGACGCTCATGATAACAAAAATGAGGGATTTCTTTTCCTGCTTGTGTACAGGCTTGATAAACGGTGCTACCTTCTGATACTTCTATTTCAGAGCCGTCTACGTTCAGCTTTATCATTTTTATTTTATCCAATAAGTCATAGGGTTTGGGTATGCTTTGTCTTCTATCATATATTTAAAACCGATGGCAACACGAAGTATATACCAAACAGCGAGTATAAAGTATAGTACTACTCCAATCATGATAAACGTAAATATAAAACATACAACCCACCCAAGAACCCCAAGGCAAAAAGTACGAAATAAAAACACGTAATGACTAATTGCAAAGTTATCACCTTTATCTTTGTTAAGATATGCAAAAAATACCCCGATTAACGGCAATATCGGAGCTACGATCCCGCATAAATATAATATATATACCACAATTAAATTTTTCTTACCGCTCTCGGTATATTCTTTAAGATGTTTGTCCATATTTTTACCTTTTTATGTCGTTCCCGTGTGGCGTTGTTGCATGGCTATCTGAGTTGTCATTGCGAGCAGCCGTAGGCTGCGTGGCAATCTCATGAAATAATAACAAACTCCCAAGATTGCGTACGTACAATTGCTACGCAATTTCCTCGCAATGACGATACCAGCAAACTACCCCTTCAAACTCTCTACCACAAAATACATAATACTGCCGTGCTTTATATAATTTATCTCATTATCCGTAAATATTTGCAATATTAAATCGATTGTTATTATCTCACCGGTTTGTTTTTTTATCACGCATTTAACAGGATTATAAGAGCTTATATTCTCGCTTAAGCCTGTAATGTCAATAGTTTCTGAACCGTCTAACTTTAAATCTAATCTTGTATTATTACCGGTAAAAGTTAGCGGCAAAATACCCATACCTACTAAATTTGAGCGATGTATTCGCTCAAAGCTCTCGGCAATCACTGCCTTTACACCAAGCAACCCAGGTCCTTTTGCTGCCCAGTCTCTAGATGAGCCGCTGCCATATTCTTTACCTGCAAAAATCACTACCGGTACATCATGAGCTTTGTAGTCCATAGCTGCATCGTAGATAGTTTGCTGCGTGCCGCTTAACTGGTTTATGGTAAAACCGCCTTCTACACCTTTACACATCTCATTTTTTATACGAATATTAGCAAATGCGCCACGCATCATTACTTCATGATTTCCTCTACGTGATCCGTAAGAGTTGAACTCTAGAGGCTCTATATGATGGTCTGTTAAATATTTAGCAGCAGGGCTGGTTTTACTAATACTACCTGCCGGCGAAATATGATCGGTAGTAATAGAATCACCGAGAATTGCTAGAATTTTTGCAGATTTTATATCTTGTATATTATTCTTGCTGCCTATATCCTCAAAATAAGGTGGATTATTAATATAGGTACTATTCTTATTCCAGTTATAAGTAGAACTATTAGTAACCTGTAAATCTTGCCACTCTTTCGTTCCGCTAAATATATCAGAATATTTTTCTATAAACATAGAGGAATTAATTGAATTTGCAATAACTTCATCTATCTCTTCTTTGCTTGGCCAAATATCTTTTAAATAAATATTTTCTCCTATGGGCATACTTGTTAGATCTATATTAAGAGTGCCGCTAAGTGCATATGCTACGACTAAAATAGGCGAACCGAGATAGCTTGCTTTAGTAAGCGGATTAATGCGCCCTTCAAAATTCCTATTACCGGATAAAACAGAAGCAACAACTAGCCCGTTTTTGTTAATAGTTTCCTCTATTTCCGGATTTAGAGGTCCAGAATTACCAATGCAAGTAGTGCAGCCGTAACCTACTAGATTAAACCCTAATTCATCTAAATATTTATCAAGACCGCTAAGCTTCAAATATTCCGTTACGACTTTTGAACCAGGAGCAAGAGAAGTTTTAACCCAAGGTTTTACCTTTAACCCGTGTTCTAGTGCTTTTTTAGCAAGAAGTGCGGCACCAATCATAACCGAAGGATTAGAAGTATTAGTACAGCTAGTAATTGCTGCAATTACCACATCGCCGTTACCGATTTCGTAATTCTGATTTGCTACGGCATATTTTTTATCAATGTCTTTATTTTCTAAAGCAAAATTCGGTAATTCATATTTAAAATTACTTGCTACATCGTTTAAGTTTACTCGATCTTGCGGACGTTTTGGACCAGCAAGTGAACTATGTACCGTAGATAAATCTAGCTCTAAAACCTCGGTATATTCTGCCGCATGTTCAAAATCATACCAAAGATTCTGCTCGGTTGCATATTTCTCTACTAATCTGATTTGCGTTTTTTCTCTACCTGTTAGCTCTAGATATTTTATAGTTTCTTGATCAATCGGGAAAAAGCCGCAAGTAGCACCGTATTCAGGCGACATATTAGAAATAGTAGCACGATCGGCAATCGTTAGGTTTTTAAGCCCCTCACCGAAAAACTCGACAAATTTACCTACTACTTTCTTTTTCCGCAACATCTCGGTAACGGTTAAAACTAAATCGGTTGCGGTAGCTATGCCTGTTAATTTTCCTGTTAGTTTTACCCCAATTACCTCCGGCAGGATCATAGTAAGAGGTTGACCTAGCATGGCAGCTTCTGCCTCTATTCCGCCGACTCCCCAACCAAGCACCGATAAACCGTTTACCATAGTTGTATGGCTATCCGTTCCAACTAAACTATCAGGATAAAGGGTGCCGTCTTTATGCCACACAACTTTTGCTAAATATTCTAAATTTACCTGATGACAAATACCCGTACCCGGCGGCACTACTTTAAAATTATTAAATGCTTGCTGCCCCCATTTAAGAAATGCATAACGCTCTATATTACGTTTCATTTCCATTTGAACATTTTTATCGAATGAATCCTTAGCTGCATAAGAATCAACGCTTACGGAATGGTCTATTACCAAATCAACAGGAATAAGTGGGTTAATTTTTAACGGATCGCCTCCTATTTTCTTCATCGCATCACGCATAGCCGCCAAATCTACAATAGCAGGCACACCGGTAAAGTCCTGCATCAAAACTCTTGCCGGCATAAAATCTATTTCCGCATCAGATTTTTTAGTTTTCAGCCATTCTTTAAATACAAGCAAGCTTTGCTTTGAACCATTAGAACGTAATACATTCTCAAATAATACTCTTAAACTATATGGAAGCTTTTTTAAGGAAAGATCGATATCGCTTGCCGCTTTATTTATATCGTAAATTTTGTATGAAGTATTATCGACTGATAACTCTTGTATATATTCTGAATTATGTACTTTTGACATTTGTTTCTCACTTGATTATGTGGAATGAACATCGTCATTGCGAGCAGCCGTAGACTGCATGGCAATATCAGGAAGTTTGACAAGATTGCCGCGTCGTTTCTCGCTCCTCGCAATGACGGAAACAAGCCTTGCAATGACATTAAAATAACCTTATCCCAAAACATAGATTTTTCAAACAAATTAATGTTAATCTGATAAAGGTTTTTGAAGATCGAGAAGCTTAGTTGCTATTTCCGCTTCACTTAAATTCGTAACGTTAATAGCCGTTTCCGTAGCTATATTAATATAATTTGCCGTTACTTCGGTTACACCGCCGGAAATAAGATAAGTGTTTTCGGATTTATGCATATCATCTATATAAACCTGCACTAAACCGGCTTTTAAACTAACAATCATCGGAACGTGACACGGCAGCACTCCAAACATACCCTCCTCACCCGGCATTGTTACCATTTTAGCTTGCTTTTCAAATGCAATACTTAAAGGAATAATTATTTTGACTAGAATTGTTGCGTTCATAGAATAATATAGTAAAATTACTACGTCATTCCCGCGTAGGCGGGAATGACATCAACGTCACTTCAACGTCTGCGCCTTCTCTATAGCCTCGTCTATAGTTCCGACCATATAAAAAGCAGCTTCCGGTAAATCATCGTATTTACCCTCTACAAGTCCTTTAAAGCCTGCGATAGTATCGGCTAGATTAACAAATTTGCCTTCAACTCCAGTAAATACTTCAGCGACACAGAAAGGCTGCGATAAGAAACGCTGTATTTTTCTAGCACGTGCCACGGTTAGTTTATCTTCTTCGGATAGCTCATCCAGACCTAAAATAGAGATAATATCCTGCAACGATTTATAAGTTTGTAAAACCTGCTGCACTTGTCTTGCTACACTATAATGTTCTTCACCGACAATCATCGGATCAAGTACCTGCGAATTACTATCTAACGGGTCAACTGCCGGATAAATCCCAAACTCGGCTATCTGACGGCTAAGTACCGTTGTAGCATCTAAATGTGCAAAAGAAGTAGCAGGAGCAGGATCAGTTAAATCATCCGCCGGTACATATATAGCCTGCACGGAAGTTATTGAGCCGTGCTTAGTAGAGGTGATACGCTCTTGTAGTTCGCCCATATCGGTTGCAAGAGTAGGCTGATACCCTACCGCTGACGGAATCCTACCGAGTAACGCCGATACTTCAGAACCTGCTTGAGTAAAACGGAAAATATTATCTACAAAAAACAAAACATTTTGCCCTTCATTCATATCTCTAAAACTCTCCGCAATGGTCAGACCGCTTAACGCAACTCTTGCCCTTGCTCCCGGCGGCTCGTTCATTTGTCCATAAACTAAAGCTACTTTTGACTTTTCAGGCTCTGCAAGGTTAACAACACCCGAATCAATCATTTCATGGTAAAGATCATTACCTTCTCTAGTTCTCTCACCGACTCCTGCAAATACCGTATAACCGCCGTGTGCTTTAGCTACGTTATTAATAAGCTCCATTATAAGCACGGTTTTACCGACTCCTGCACCACCGAATAGTCCTATTTTACCGCCTTTAGTATAAGGAGCAAGTAAATCAATAACTTTAATACCGGTTACTAATATATTACGCTCGGTTGACTGATTGGTAAAATCAGGAGCAGGCTTATATATAGAAGAAATATTTGAGCTTTTAATGTCTCCTTTACCGTCAATCGGCTCACCTACAACATTCATAATACGCCCAAGCGTCTCAGTACCTACAGGAATACGAATAGGACTGCCTGTATCTATTACTTCTACGCCCCGCATTAACCCTTCCGTAGAATCCATAGCAATACAACGCACCGTGTTATCACCTATATGTTGTGCTACTTCCAGTACTATCCTTTGTTTATCGTTATAGCACTCTAGAGCATTTAAAATTTCCGGTAACTCACTGTTATTCGTAAATTTTACATCCACCACCGCTGAAATAATCTGAGTAATTTTTCCAATATTTTTTGTCATGATTTTTGCTTTTGTTAAAAAATATACTACAAATAAAATGAAGAACAGATAGACGCAGTTTAATATGGAAAAGAGCAAGGCGTTTCATATTTTTTGACCGCAGCGTACATACTAGTACGTGAGGATCAAAAAATATGAAACAACGACGCCAATTTTTCAAATTAAACGAGTATATCTAAACTGCTTCTGAACCGGCTATAATCTCTATTAATTCCGTAGTAATAATAGCCTGTCTTGATCTATTTAGCTTTAAAACTAACTTGCTTATTAAATCATTAGCATTATTTGTTGCATTTTCCATAGCGGTCATTCTAGCTCCCTCCTCACTTGCTCTACTTTGTAGTAAAGCATAATTTATTTGGGAATTCACATATAAATTAATTAGATTAGAAATGAGATTCTCTCCCTCATATTTATAATTATAGTCAATTGATTTGGACTTGCCTACTATGTCACTCGTCGCTCTCCTATTATTTATAGGCTTCGCTCCTCGTTCCTTGTATCCGAATCCGACTAAATTAACTATAGGATTATCTATCATAGAATCATCCTGATATTTTGCTACCGGTAAAATCTGTTGTCTAGTCATAATTTGAGTCATTGCGTTCTTAAATTTATTAAAATATATAACACAATTACTAACTTCTAGATTTTCTACTGCCGACATAATTTTTTGTTTCACTTGTAGCATCAGATTTTCATCATGAATTTTGGGTAATTCAAAATAACTATCAATATAATTTACATATTGCCTTTTTAGTGCTTCGTAACCTTTTTTTCCAATAATGATAAGTTTTATTTGTTCACCTTTATTTTCTAACTCTTTAATATCATTCTTAACTTGCTTAATTATACTGTAATTAAACGTTCCGCATAAACCACGCTGTGATGTCATAACTATTAATAAATTTGCTTTATTCGGCACGGTATTAAAAAATTTCTGCTCTTCTATAGAGAACTCATACATATCAATTGATAATATAGCAGACATCATTTTACTAATAGCCTCAATATAAAAATTTGAATTGGCTATCTGACTCTTTATTTTTGTCATTTTAGAAGCTGATACTAGTTGCATTGCTTTTGTAATCTTTTGTGTAGATTTAACACTTTTAATTCTAGTTCTTAACTGCTTTAAATTTGACATATTTATTTAGTATTTTTATGTCATTGCGAGGAGCGAAGCTTTGTTGCAATCTTGTCAAATATCCTGAGATTGCCACGCTCCTTTCAGTCGCTCGCAATGACGATTTAGTATCCACACAAAAACAATATCATCTTATTTAACAAATTCCTTAACGAAGTTTTCTAAAAATGCTTTTAGTTTCTGCTCGGTTTCTTCGGTTATACGTTGCTCGTTTTTTATTGATTCCAAAATATCTTTTTTATTTAACCTTATCTCCGTAAGCATTTTATCTTCAAATTCTTTTACTTTCTGAAGCGGGACATCATTTAAATATTTCTCAGTTCCGACATAAATACTTACTATTTGTTCTTCTACCGGAAAAGGATGATATTGAGCTTGTTTTAATATCTCAACTAATCTTTTACCGTGATCGATTTGTGCTTTAGTGGCAGGGTCTAAATCTGATCCAAATTGCGAGAAAGACTCAAGCTCTCTAAATTGAGCAAGCTCTAGCTTTACCGAACCTGCTACCTGCTTCATAGCCTTTATTTGTGCTGCAGAACCAACACGACTTACCGAAATACCGACATTAACGGCAGGTCTTACGCCTTTATAAAATAGCTCACTTTCTAAGAAAATTTGACCGTCGGTAATCGAAATAACATTTGTTGGGATATACGCGGATACGTCACCTGCCTGCGTTTCGATTATAGGAAGAGCAGTAAGTGAACCGCTGCCTTTTTCCTCTGACATTTTAGCAGCACGCTCAAGCAACCTTGAATGCAGGTAGAACACGTCGCCAGGATAGGCTTCTCGCCCGGGAGGTCTTCTAAGTAATAATGAGATTTGTCTATATGCAACGGCATGCTTACTTAAATCATCATAAATAATAAGTACGTGCATGCCGTTATCACGAAAATATTCGCCCATACTACAGGCAGAATAAGGGGCAATGAATTGAAGAGCTGCAGCTTCCGAAGCAGTAGCCGAAACAATGAGTGTATAGTCCATGGCTCCGGCATCTTCTAGTTTTTTTACTATTTGTGCAACACTTGATCTTTTCTGCCCAATAGCTACATAAATACAATAAATTTTATCACTTTCATTAGTAAGTGCATGAGCTTGTTTTTGATTAATAATAGTATCAACGGCTATAGCCGTTTTTCCGGTTTGCCTATCACCGATTATTAACTCTCTTTGTCCTCTACCTATTGGGATTAACGAATCTATAGCCTTTATTCCGGTTTGTACGGGTTCACTCACGCTCGTTCTTTCTATTATCCCCGGAGCCTTCATCTCGATATGTCTGTACTCTTTACTTGCAATATCGCCTTTGCCGTCAATAGGATTACCTAGAGCATCAACAACACGACCAAGCAAAGCCTTTCCTACCGGTACTTCTAAAACTTCTTTAGTTCTTTTGACATTATCACCTTGCTGTACTTGGTTATCATCCCCCATAATTACAGCACCGACACTATCGTTTTCCAAGTTTAAAACAAGGCCCTTAACACCGGATTTAAATTCTACTACTTCACCGGATTTTACATTAGCAAGACCGTAAATTTGGGCTATACCGTCACCGACGGTTATTACCTGCCCTACTTCCTCAAGCTCACTTAAGCAATTAATATTAGCTATTTCCTTTTGTAATATTTCAGCTACTTCAATAGGCTTTAGTTTCATGTGGTTTATGTCTCCTAATTTTCTTGTCATTGCGAACGAGCATTGCCCGTGTGGATACCGAGTCGTCATTGCGAGCAGCCATAGACTTCGTGGCAATCTCATAAAATATCCTGAGATTGCTTCGTCAATTACTTCATAATTTCCTCGCAATGACTATATAAATATCTATGCAGCAATATTAACTGTCTTTAAAGCTTTCGTTATTTTCTCTAAACTACCTTTTATTGAGTAATCTTGCAACATACTATCATATTTAATTACAATACCGCCAATAATAGTACTATCTATATCAAATAATATTTCTGTTTTTTGATTTAATTCTTTTTCTATACGAGATTTGATCCACTCCTGCTCTTTAGGTTGTAACTTATTTGCAGAAATAACCTGAACTATCTTTATATTTTTACTTTCATATAGTAAAGTATTATAAGCATCTACTATATTAGATAAAATAGCAGTACGAGAATTTTTTACCAATAACAATAAAAAATTTTGTACTATTGTGCTAATTTTGATATTTTTTGCTAACGAATTGACTGCGTTAATTTTGTCGTTCTTATTTACTATAGGAGAAAATAGGAACTCTCTAATATCAAAATTATCGGTAATTATACGGTTTATAGAAATAATTTCTTCAAAGATCTTATCTTGTATATTATCAACCATAGCGTTATTAAATAACGCTACTGCATAACTCTCGATTAAATTACCTTTGTTCATTTTCTTAATTTATATCTCCGAAGTAAAATGAAACGTATATATGAAGATCAACTTCAACAAGAGCAAGGAGTCTATAAGGCGAGGAGCGGAGCATATACTTAATACGTGAGCACCACAGCTCTTATAAGACAACGTAGCCAATTTTTGAAGTTCATCGAGTATTATATATGTATTGCCCTATCATAAGCAGAGAATACTGATTCATGCATCATTTCCGATAAAGTCGGATGCGGGAAGATAGTGTTAATTAAATCCAACTCCGTTCCTTCTAAATTTTTTGAAACCACATATCCTTGTATTAATTCCGTAACTTCCGAGCCTATCATATGAGCTCCAAGCAACTCACCCGTCTTAGCATCAAATATAGTTTTAATTAAACCATCGCTATCACCGCTTACTAAAGCCTTACCGTTAGCTATAAAAGGAAATCTGCCTATTTTAAGCTCATAACCTAAGGTTTTTGCTGCTTCTTCAGTCAAACCGACGCTTGCTATTTGCGGCGAAGAATAAGTACAACCAGGAATATTATGTTTATTAATAGCATGCGGTTTTAAGCCCGCTATGCTTTCCGCTGCAATAATACCTTCATGGCTTGCTTTATGAGCTAAACAAGGCACTCCTGCTACATCGCCTATAGCATAAATTCCTGATGCCGCAGTTTGCATTAACCCGTTAGTAGTTATATAGCCGTTTTCTACTTTAATTTTTGTTTTCTCAAGACCTAAATTTTCCGTATTAGCTGTAATACCTACTGCCATAAGTAAAATTTCAGCTTGTAATTTTTGTGTTTTATCTGCTAACTCTAACTCAACTTCTATCTTATCTTTTGATTTTGTTTGCTTAATTAACTTAGCATTTGTAATAATTTTTATACCTTTCTTCTCAAAGTTCTTATGAGCGATTCCGGTAATTTCCGTATCTTCAGCAGGCAATATTCTATTATGTGCCTCAATTACGGTAACATCCACACCAATACTATTATAAAACGAAGCGAATTCTATACCGATTGCACCTGAGCCGACAATAATCATAGATTTCGGCACATGCTGCGGTATCATAGCTTCTTTAGAAGTCCAAATTTGTTTGCCGTCAGGCTTAAAGCCTTTTAAAACCCTAGATCTTGCTCCGGTAGCTATAATAATATTTCCTGCTTTTACTGTAGGTTTATCATTTATATTTATTACCTTATTTCCTGCAAGACTTGCTACTCCGTCTATCACGGTCACTTTGTTTTTTTTCAGTAGTAACTTAACACCGCCTGCAAGCTTATTTGAAATCTCTCTTGAACGTTCGACTATTTTCTTAATGTTGATTTCAGCACCTTTAGAATCAATTCCATAATCTTTAGCATGTTTTATATATTCAAAAACCTCAGCAGATTTAAGCAGAGATTTAGTCGGTATACACCCCCAATTAAGACATACCCCACCCAAATGCTCTTTTTCTATTAATACAACTTTTTTCTTTAATTGTGCTGCTCTAATTGCTGCAACATATCCACCTGGACCACCGCCTATAACGGCTACATCATATTGTTCCATTTTATTTTTATTTTGTTAGTTTGTTTGTTATGAGCATTAACGTCATTGCGGAAGATGCACAGCATCGACGCAGCAACCTCAGGAATCATACACTATCTCCTGAGATTGCCACGCTCCTTTCAGTCGTTGCAACGACGAAAATAGAAATGACACTAGAGTATACTACTCTTCAGCATCCATCTATTCTTTTCATGCACCTTAATTCGTCCAATAATCATATCGGCTGTACCCTCATCGCCCTCTGCTTGTGCTACTTTGAGTCCCTTATATAATGTATCTCTAATAATATCTTGATCTTTTGTTAGACTTTTAAGCATTTCACTTGCTGTTGCGTTTAGATTTGCCTCATCTATAGATGCAAGTTTTATTAAATCTGATAATACGGGAACTTTAGCATTTAAACTTCTTATTCTTTCAGCAAGCTCATCTAAGCTTTCAGCTAAATCTTCATACTGCCCCTCAAATAATAAATGTAGACCTCTAAACTCTGCTCCTTCTACATTCCAATGATAATTTTGTGTTTTAAAATATAAAGCATAGCTATCTGCTAAAATTTGTTCTAAAGCTTTTACTACTTGCATAATACCCTTAAATTTCCATGAACTTTTTGATTTTATAACATTTCTTTAGATACTTCAAGCGATATTGAAATTTATATAATTTTACCTAATTGCAATGATTATATATTAATTATTAATTTTTGTTAATAATTTCTTGACTATCAAATAAGTACTGCCGATTATGCCCTTCAATTTTAAAAATCTAAAGGAATAGCAAAATGATACATCAATTAACTTCATTTTTAACCACTGTGGCAAGAATTACTACAGCAAGAGCAACAATTGGAGATCAAGAATATAATATGCTTCAAAGGATATAACAGAGAAAATTATTATATAGATCCTACTACAAAAAATTTAATTGTATCGAATTGTCCTAAAAACAATATGGCAGCGATGGAGTGTAGCAAAGGAATTGAATTATTAAATAGCGATATCATGAACCTAATATTTAGAGGGTTTTTCAAAATAAAGAAAGCGTTAACTATAGACGAGGCTATTATTACTGCAGTTAATGATAATGGAGACGATATACGAGATTATATATTTAAAAAACAAGGTGATAATACTTTTATGGCATTGATGAAAATATGTCAAGAAAATTTTCATTATTATTCTGATTCACAAAATTATACTAAAATTTAAAACCCTACTATTGAGTATATACTTAATACTGCAGCAACTAATAACCCTATTACTATAGGTTATAGTAAAGGATGCGAAATATTTGAGGTACTTAAAGGAAATAATTTGAATGGAATTTCTTCAGAAATAAAGGATTTAATATCTAACCCGATATCTAGCACTACTCAAGGTACTAGCACAATAGAAAACTTATTAGAACTCATAACAAAAGACTTATCTGAAATAGCAACTAATCCGATTAATAACACAATAACAAGCTCTACTGCCGAAATTTCTGAATCAATCTTTTCCAATAACACTGAAAGTTGGACTGAAACGGGAATAAATTTAATTAATAACACCGTAGCAAACCTTACTAATACTGCTTTCAATACAACTTACAACTCTCAAGAAAATATGTTTGATGAGAGTAATAACGATAATTCCTTGTGGTTGCTCAATATATAAGCATTGGCACAGCTGTAGTTGCCTCCATAGCTGTTATAATAGGTGTAGGGGTAACTTGGGTATGTTAGAAATAAAAACGCAACAAAAGCTAAATTAAAACAATATATTGATGAAATTGAAGCTGAAAAACTTGCTGCTGAAATTAATGCAGATGTTACTACTGAAAATAACACTCTACTTGATAATGATCATGCTGTGGTAGATATGACCGGAGTCTCCTATGAAGAAGAAGATACTTTAGTATAGATAACCTAGAGTATTGCTTTTTAATCAACAACCAATAGCAAATTCACTGTTGGTTGTTCCTCGAAAATCAAAATTGAGATTTATTTCAATTCTTTATTTATCAATTCTTTTAGCTTTTCTTTCGCTACTTCTTTAGAACATCGCCCTGCATAAGAATCATAATTTTTATTATCTTCAATGAAATGTACAAAGAAAACTGTTCTGTCATTTTTTTGTAGCCAACCTATAAACCATCCGATTTTACGATCCTTTAACTTTACAGTTCTATCTTGGCTAAGTTTATTACCGCTGCCTGTTTTACCGTAACGCTTCCAACAATCTACAAAATCTTCAATAAACAAAATATTTTTAGTCATTTCTTGGGCTTTAACACTTACAGGCAATTTATTCTCTGCTAGTTTCTGAAGAAAAGCTAATTGTTCTTACGGTGAAATTTCTAAAGAACTAGAAAGCCATGCATTAGTTAAACCGTTATTCTTTCCTTTATCTCCTGAAATATCACGATTACCATAATCAAATTTTGTTACATAATCACGAAATTTTTCAATACCTAATTCTTTAGTAATAATCTGAGAATACCAAACACAGCTGTTCTTCATCCAATCTTTAGGTGTTTGGGATTGTTTCCAAACTGCAAGATAGTCAGCATATCCTTCTTTAAAAGGTAATTTTGGATGAGTTTCATCAATTAAAAACCCATCATCATAACCCATTAAACTTATAGCAATTTTAAATGTTGAGCATGGAGCATAACGAGACTCGCAATTACCTTCTTGTTTTATAATTTTATCATTTTCATTAACTAAAAAACAATCCGCTTGAGTTATAAAAGGTATAGTAAGTGATATTAGGGCAGTGAGATATAAAATAATTTTTTTCATAGGTTAAAATAAAAATAGGTGGTTTTGTTGCATGGTACCGATGTCATGCCCGCAAAAGCGGGAATCCAGGGTAAAGTGAGATAAATCGAACTTTTAATTTTTAAAATTTGCTGTATTTCTGCTTTTTTCCTGAATTCCCGCTTTTGCGGGCATGACATAGAGAACAGGGAATGACATCGGCTTAAACTAATTATACAGTTTAGTAAATTTCCTGCGATTGATCTTCCTTACTCGGCACATAATCAAAAATATCATTATTATCTTGATTATCAATCATATCTTCATTCTCAAGCATCTGAACATTATTTACTTTAAATGCTTCTATAACAGTACCGCTTGGTGTAATTTTACCAGTTGCTCTATCTACGGCGATTAGCTTAATTGAATCTGGAACTTTGAAAGGCAGCGATGGCTCATCCTTATAAGCATTACTCATAAAATCAATAAAAATCGGTAATACTACATTTGAACCTGTTGCTCTTGTTCCAAGCTCTTTCGGTGTATCATAGCCCACATAACTGCCAACTACTATTTTGGGTGTAAAACCTACAAACCATGTATCTTTACTATCGTTACTAGTACCGGTTTTTCCGCCGATAATTTTCCCTAACTTCTTCGCAGCATAACCGGTACCTCTATCTATTGCTCCGGTTAAAAACGAAGTAATTTGATAATCACTAGCTTCATCCGTAACTCTATAGATATATTCTTTCGGTATTTCTAATATTGCGGTATCTAAATTACTATCCGAAACATTACAAGCAAGACATTCTCTATCATCTCGCCTATAAATAATTTTACCGTTACGATCTTTAATTAATTCTACAAAATGAGGCTCAACTTTTTTACCGCCGTTAGCAATAATTGCATAAGCATTAGTCATTCTGCTAAGTGTGGTTTCAATTGAACCAAGTACCATAGAGTAAACTTTTTTTGGTTCATTATTAATACCGAAACGCTTAATTATATCAACGATTTTTGTAAGTCCTACAGCAGTTGCAACTCTTACGGTTATAAGATTACGAGATTTTTCAAGACCAGTACGCATAGTGATTTTACCTAAAAACTTACCCTCATAATTTTTAGGACGCCAACTAGGCATCCCTGGACCTTGTGAAATCTCAATAGGTCCATCGTTAAAAATCTGATTCGGCTTAACACCATTTTCAAGAGCTGCTAAATAAACAAAGGTTTTACTCAAAGAACCGGGTTGACGAAGTGCTTGAGTTACTCTATCAAATTTACTTGTGGAAAAATCATAACCGCCGACGCTTGCAAGTACCTGTCCGGTATTTGGGTTCATAACCATAATAGCACCGTTTACTTCAGGAATCTGACGAAGAGCATACCCCTCTTTTATAGCCTCAACCACTATCACATCACCTTTTTTAAGCAAGGTCTTAACTGATTTAATATTACTTCTTGCCCATTTCATTTTAGCAATAGGCATCTTAGATTTGCTGCCGTCTATAAGTCCAATCTCTACATGATTATCGGCTACATCTAGAACTACAGCTAATTTATACTCTAAAAGCGATGGAGGAGTCGGTAGTTTTTTTAGCTCTCCTTGCCAATTATCAAGAGAAATATTAGCTATAGGCTTTCTAAAACCACGCCTTCTATCAAACTCCCTTAGACCTTTTCTTAGAGAGTTTTCAGCTAATTGCTGCATCTTTGCATCTAAAGAAGTAATGATAGTAAGACCTCCAGTATAAAATTCTTCCTTACTATTTAACATCCTAATTACTTCTTCCCTGACCTGTGCAGCATAATAATCTGCCGTAACAGTTTCTTCTTTAGCTCGTTTACGTAAAACTATCGGGCTATCCATAGCTTCTTTCGCAGCATCTCTTGTTATATAACCATCTTCAAACATACGTGCTATTACGTAATCACGACGAGCTTTTACTCTAGCATAGTTTCTCTCAGGATTAAGTTCAGAAGGGGCTTTAGGCAGTGCTGCAATAAAAGCTGATTCTGCAATAGTAAGTTCCTCTACGGATTTATTAAAATAATTTTGTGCAGCTGCTGCAACACCGTATGCACCACGACCAAAAAATGTTTGATTAAGATATAATTCTAAAATTTGATCCTTAGTAAATACTCTTGAAATCATATAAGAAAGAATCGCTTCTTTAATCTTACGTTCAAGAGAAACTTCGTTAGTTAGCAGAAAATTTTTAACCACTTGCTGAGTAATGGTAGACGCTCCTTCCATACGCCTATGATGTAAATAATTAGATATGTTTAAAAATGCCGCTCTAACTATTCCAAGCAAATCAACGCCGGGATGGTTATAGAAATTCTTATCCTCAGCTGCAATAAAACTTTCTATTAGCGAACTCGGTATGCTATTAATCGGTACAAATACACGACGTTCAAAAGCGTACTCCTCCATTAATTTGCCGTCACGGGAATAAATACGCGTTACCGACGGTGGATAATAACGTGCAAGCTGTGAGTAATCAGGCAAATCACGTGAATAGTGGTATATTATATAAGCAGTAATCCCGCAACCTACTAAAATAAGGAAGGCAAAAATTTTTAAACAAAAAAGAAGAGATTTATACATGACTTATAATATTTCGCCGGTTAAACTATTAAGTGAAGCCTTAGTAATTTTTACATCAATGATTTTACCAAGTAAAGATTTATTAGGGTTTTGGATATATACAGACTGCATGTATGGAGTTTTACCTATTATCTGGTCGTCGAATTTACCATTACGATCAAATAGAACTTTCATAGTACTACCAACACAACTTGCATTAAAAGCTAGTTGCTGAGCCATGAGTTCTTGTTGTAATATATTTAATCTCTCTGATTTTATATGTTCAGGTATTTGGTCGGTTCTAGTTGCACCAGGTGTGCCGGGACGTGGGCTATATTTAAACGAATAGCACTGACCGTATTTTACTCTGCGGACCAAATCTAACGTATCCTCAAAATCTTCATCTGTTTCACCGGGAAACCCGACAATAAAATCAGAGGATAAAACTATATCGGGCCTTGCTTCTCTTAAGCGATTAATTATATCAAAATAATATTCCCGATCATGTTTGCGGTTCATGGCTTTTAATATTTTATTTGAACCTGACTGCGCCGGCAGATGTAGAAACGGCATTAATTTAAGTTCGGTGCCGTGCAGTTTTATTAGATCATCATTCATATCTATCGGGTGTGAGGTGGTATAACGTAATCTCTCTAAATTGGGAATTTGTGCTAGATGTTTGAGTAAATCGGCTAGACTAAATATTTTATCTGCAGGACCTTTACCGTGATATGCATTAACATTTTGTCCAAGTAACATAATTTCTTTAGCACCGCTACTAACTACTTTTAGTGCTTCTCTGTAAACCTGCTCTACATTTCTTGAAAATTCAGCACCTCTAGTATAAGGTACTACGCAGAAAGTACAAAATTTATCGCACCCTTCCTGTACCGATATGAAGGCACTTGTTCCTTGCGGATATAATTGCTCAGGTAGCTGATCAAATTTTGCTTCTTCAACAAAATCAAGATCGATTAAGTGCTTTTCGTGTCTAACGACTTTTGAGATTAATTCCGGTAGGTTATAATAAGATTGCGGACCGACAACAATATCAACATAATGAGTTCTTGTAAAAATCTCCTCCCCTTCCGCCTGTGCAACACAACCGGCTACAACTATTATTGCAGAACTTAAACCTTGTTTTGTTCTGGTATCTTGTAGTTTCTTAATACGACCGAGTTCAGAATAAGTTTTCTCGGCTGCTTTCTCTCTGATATGACAAGTATTTAGAATAATAACATCTGCTTCTTCAATATTTTCAGTAGGTTCATAGCCAAAGGGATAAAGCAAATCCTGCATCTTAATGGAGTCATAAACATTCATCTGACATCCGTAGGTCTTAATATAAAGCTTCTTACTCATAATTTTTTATATATATCTTTAAACTAAAAGCCTAGTATACGAAGATCAACTTCAAAAAGAGCGAGGAGTTCACAAGGCAAGATGAGCTGCGTATAACGTAATACGCGAGAACCGAAGCTCTTGTAGAACGACTCAGCCAATTTTTGCAGTTCATCGAATATACTATAAAAAGTTTTATATTATACTATATTTATATCAATCTTTAAACTAAAACCTTGATGGGCATTGCTCAATAACTATAGATATCTTTAAAAGCCCCCGTCATTGCGAGGAAAAACTGCAAGTTTTGACGAAGCAATCCAGTTAAAAATGCTAATATTTAGATTTTTATTATTTTTGCTAGATTGCTACGCTCCTTGCAGTCGCTCGCAATGACGACTCGGTATCCACGCAGGTAACGCTGAGTTAGGAATAACACTCAATCCTTACTGATTAATTCTTGCTGTGCAGATTCTTGCGGTGATTTCTTTTAATTTTTCTATTCTTTCAATAAGACAAAGCAGCTGTTCTTTAGTAATTTTATAGTTTGTATCATATCTTGCATCAACATAAGCTTTTTCAAGAAACTCAAAACACTTTTTTTGTTCTTCGGTTAATTGAAGAAATACACTCCATAATTCATTGTCATAATTTCCTGCCATGCTACCTAATTCTTGTAAATTATGTAATTTAGGTTTGTAGTTTGAGAAAACTAATAAAATAGTACTGTAAAGACTTTCCGTAGCTTGATGAAGGGCAAAGACTGATAAAGCATACTCCAAACCGTTTAAATAAGTAGTTGCCCCTTTTAAAAAACCTTTACCTCTACCAAACCAATATTCATAATAATCTTTATATCTTTCATCTCGCTCCAAGGTAAATTTTTAGCCTCACTAAGTATAAATTCACCGCTATCATATAAAAGAATATCTTCTTTTTTTATATCGGTATAAAATAACGTCCTTTTTCTAACTGCCTATTTATTTCCTCTATTGACTCTAAAATTATCGATATTCTTGAATCATACGGAATAATTTGCTTAGGGTTTATTATTCCTGTTTTTCTAATATTAGATATATATATTATCTTTTAATCTTAAAGCAGTGTATCCTTTATATTTACCTTTTTTCAGAATTATCAAAATATCAGTATCGCTATGATAGCCGTGAGGTAGATCACGTACCCAATCGCTTCTAGCAAAAGAGCCGTACAAGATAATCATAGCGATTTTTCCTGTGCAATATCTAAAATCTACTGCACTATAAAATTAAGCCTTGCTCTAATTTTAAGAGAACGTTCGGGTAAGGTGGTTTTCATTTAAATATCTATACTTTATATTTTTCTGCTTTTAGCTTTTTTATTTCTTCTATTGTAAGCTTAGTATATCGTGCTATTTTCTCTATAGGTTCGTTCTCTATTAGCATTTCTTTTGCAGTTTCAATTTTCTCTTTCTCTATGCCCTTCTCCATCCCGGCATTAAACTTTTCTTCAAACTTGTCTATTTCTTGTTGTATAGCCATTCCAGCTCTAAAATAATCATCATGCTCCTGTTCTGTCCATTTATATTGCTCTAAACTTGCATATGCCGATAACACAATTTCATTTTTAATCTCTTTTAGCGGTTCTTGTTCTTGCGAAGCATATTTTAATAAATGCAACCATTAATCGGTATCATCTTTAAGATCATTTTTTTTTAAACTTCCCTAGTTCAATAAATACATAAGTTAATGAAAACAAATATTGTTTATGGGTATTGCTTTCTTTTGTATGATGATAACTAATATACGGCAATTCATCAGGCAAAGCTTTTGCTTCTATGATAGAAATTATTACTATCGACAATAAATCCCTATGTTTCATACCCTTCTTAATTTGACTAACGTAGGTATAACAACCGTAAAGCTGCGTTCTATTAAGATAATCTTTTTCCATTTTACGCTGCATCTCGATTATATACCATCTACCGGTTTCATCTTTAACTTTTAGATCGAACACACTTCTTTGCCCTTCAAGAAATAAAGGTAACTGTTCAGTAATTATATAGCTTAAATCTATGATTCTATCTCCTTTCGATAACCTAAGAAGAGAGTTCAATAAATTTATTAATTTTACTTTATCGCTAAATAATTTTTTAAATACGACATCATTTGTACCGTATCTTTGCATAAATAATTATATCTTTGGTAAGTTTTTATACATAGCAAATTAACTTCAGGCAGTAAATTACTTTTACAATTTATTATCGGTACTAGGCTTCTTGCATAACCTATCTTATAAAGAGGAACTTGAAGGAAACACGGAACACAACACTGCAGCGTACATAAAAGTACGTGAGGATGCGCGAGTACCAGATTGACGTACAAATTACCTTTAGAAGGAGGTTATGCAAGAAGCCTATTAATACCTATCATTATCATCATATACTCCCCAAATTACTTTCTTGGAAATCCAACCTGTGTAATCCTTACATGTAATTTGGCAGAATTGTTCTTTACATTTTTTTAAACTACAACGAACTTTTGGCATTAATTTTGCTATAACTCGGCTTTTAGGGTCTGCGGATTTGGTAAGTTCTATTTCCTTATCAGAAGTAATAACTACTGATCTTTTACCTGATAAAACGCTTGAATGGATCCAACCGCCTTCGCCGTTAATGTCACGTACTTGTCGCCATTGCTTGTACTCTGCAGTTATTTCTACCGGTTCGCCTTTTTTAACAAAAACCCATTCTACGGCAGATTTAGTAGTTGGTCCGCTCCTTGCATTTACTTCATTAGATTTTATTGAAACAAATCTCGGAATAGGCAATTTTTTATTATCAGCATTAATTGTTGTTGATAATATTACAATAATTAAAGTAATAAGAATTTTAATCATTATCTTCCGCTTCAGATAAAGCATCCTCTTTTTTTGCTATTATATAATTACCAAGCCTAAATTGTACTTTTATTCTATTAATTTCCTGCTCGCTAATACCTATATTTTTTAGGACTGTTCCACCTATTTGTAATCCAATCTCATAACTTTCCGGAATAATAGTTGTGGCACCTAAATCATAAAACTCTCTAGCATTTTTTAAATTTTTTAACTTAACGACAACCGGTATATCCTGATAATTACCGCTAATTGTTTTAAGCGATTTCTTGATAGTTACTTGATTATTCATAGTAAGTATTATAGCGAATGCTCTTTCCGTACCTAATGCCTTTAGAGTGTCGGCTTGCGATACATCACCTTTAAAAACCGGCAAACCGTTTGATAGCTCTTCTTTTACTCTATCATCATCTAAATCAAGTATTACGTAACTTATACCTTCCGCTTCCAAAACTCTTGCTACCATTTTACCGGTATTACCGAGTCCGGCAATAATAATATGGTTTGTTAAATCTCTTGCCCCAAGCTCAATCATTTGAGTCGGAGTTTTACCAAGTCCTTTATCAACTTTCTCGGCAATCTTTTGCCCTAAAGCTGCGAGTAATGGAGTAAGTGCCATAGTAAAAGTAACTACGAGTAATAATATATCGGCAGTACTTTCTTCTAATACTCCACTATCTTTACCTAAACTGAATAATATAAAACCAAACTCTCCGCCTTGCGATAATAATAAGCCTGAATAAAAAGCAACTCCTTTATTAAAACCGAATAAAATACAAAAAGCCGTTATGATTAAGGTTTTTATACCTATTAAAGCAATAGATAAAGTAAGAATATGAGATATTTTTTCATACATTTCTAGGGCATCGATATTCATACCCACGGTCATGAAAAACAATCCTAAAAATAAACTTTTGAAAGGATAAATACTTTCCTCTGCCTGCAATCTAAATTCAGTTTCCGCAACTAATACTCCGGCAACAAATGCTCCTAGAGCTAAAGATAAACCAAATGTTTCGGTAGCCCAAGCAGCAGAAAGTACTATTAACAAAGTCATCGAAATAGGTAACTCGCTTGCATTATTACTTTCTGATGAAATGAATGAAAATACAGGACGAAGAAAAACACGACCGACAATAAATATTGTAAGTAAGGCCGTTACGGCTTTTAAGAGTGCAATACCAAGAGCCACTGCAAGCGAGGCCTTATTATTACCGGCAAGTAACGGAACTATCACAAGCAATGGCACTACGGCCAAATCTTGTAGTAACAGAATAGCTAAAGAAACTCTTCCTATTTGCGTTGATTGACTACGATTTTCCTCAATAACCTGCATAACAAGTGCCGTAGATGAAAGGGCCAGACCACCGCCGGTAATAATAGCCGCACTACTATTGCCGTCTATAAGCACCATTGCACCGGCAATTACTATAGCGGTTGTTAAAACTTGCAAACTACCGAGACCAAATACATATCGTCTCATAGCTTTTAATCGCTCGAAGGATAACTCAAGTCCTATCGCAAATAATAGAAATACTACACCAAGTTCACCTAGTAACTTAGTTTGGTCATATGTTACGATTTTTAAACCGTGATCACCTATTGCAGCTCCGGCAATTAAGTAACCAAGTACCGGACTTAATCTAAGACGCTTAAGTATAGCCACGATAAAAACCGCAGTACCGAGTAAAATTATAACGTTAATAAGAATATGATCGTTCATCTTTTCCAAATTTCTTCTAACTTAAAATGCTCCCGTATTTCAGGATAAAAAATATTAATTAAAATAGTACCTGCATCTATTAGTACCCATTCTGATTTACCAAGCCCCTCAATATTACTATTTATACCAGCATTATTTTTTAATTCTAAAGCTACATATTCAGCAATTGCTCCAACATTTTTAGTCGAACGACCGCTAGCAAATATAATATAATCGGCTAATTTATGTTTTCCTGTTAAATCAATTACCTCAATATCTTCTGCTTTTTTCTCACTTAAACATTCTAAGATAAATAATTTTAATTCTTCAGTTTCTTTTTTCATAATAATTAATAAATGATATAATAATATTAATTATAATATGCATAAGAGTCGATTTTATCAATGAATGTTTAAAATTCTATAATAAAAATTCATATAAAGCTTTACTTTAAGCAAAAAAACTGTAATTAATACTTAAATTAATATTGATAAAATAATGGCAATATCTGTAGAAGAGTTAGAAAAAATACTTAAAGAATCATTTCCGAACAGTACAATGAAAATTACTGATTTAGTAGGAGATCAAGACCATTATGCCTTAGAAATATCAGACGTTCAATTTAATGGACTTTCTTTAATTAATCAACATAAATTAGTAAAAAACGCCCTGTCTGAAATATTAAATAAAAAACTACATGCAATTACCATAAAAACTATCTCAGTTCCCGAAAAATAATTACAGATATTAATATAATAATCCTTATACAAATTCAACCTATTATTTAATTTTATGCAAACAGCTGATTATATAGTAATCTGCTATTCGGTGTGTAATTAAGAATAAGGATTTTAAAATCCTTATTCTTAATTGATGCGGGTTTTTAGAAGTTTACTTTAAGTCTTAGCGTACCGGACTGGGCATGGTATTTTTTAGCTAAGTTCAGACTGTAATGCACTCTGTACTCCATTCTACCCTTCTTAATTACTGCACCTACCCATAAATCATATAGCATTTTAGTAGGTTTAGGTGCCGATACCGGTAGAGGCTCATTAAGACCGTTAAGATCTGCAACGATTGCCGGTGTTTTACCTTTGAAGTCGTAATTAATAAAGGCATGAATTTGCGGTCTAATTATGAATTCATCCTTATAGTAGGTTGTCTTAATTTCACCGCCGAGTATACCTTCAACCTTGTTATATTGACGTTTCTGAATAGTTAGGTTTTGGAAAGAAGTACCGTATTCCTGATAACCGGAATCTTTAATCTTAGTAAGCCTGATTCCTGCCATCGGTGCAAATGAAGTTTCTTTCCATAGATAATTATAACCCCCAACTACTTGACCGCTATAAGAAGTTGAATAATACTTACGGTGTGCTGTTTCATAACCGCCTATAATATTACGTAGTTCATTAGTTTTAATATCACTTTGTGCATAGGTGGTTACGCCTTCTATAAATAGGTTATTTATAAAGTTATATAAACCGTATATAGAGCCCATATTAGTTCAGACCTTAGTAGTATTGCCGGCTTTAGCATTTTGGTAACGTAACTTCGTATCGACTCTAGTATAAGCAGCACCCAGAACTATATTATCGTTTATAACGGTATCAACCCCGACTGAACTACCGGTAGATTTAGCTTTATAACCGCTAAGTCCGTTAAAGGCTTTTTATATACTGCCTTACCGTAATATAGGCTAGCCCATACCCCGTAAATGGAATTATTAGCTTTACTTTCATCAAGTTCACAATCACCGCCTCCGAACAGCTGCACCTCTCTTACGTAATGTGGCATCTTCTGCTGCAGGATTCGTAGCGTTGTTATTTTCGTCTTCAAGAGCCTTAATTCTCTCCCTTACTTTTTGATTACCGATACTAGTATTATCTTGTACAACATTAAAGCAGTCGTTCGCTTTAGCACGACTTATTCCGCTACCTGAGCTTCCACCACTAACTTGTACCTGCAGAATTATCTCGGCTACTACCTACAGCAGACATATCGCTACCGGAACTACTTCCCATGCTGTTACTATTATTAGCGGGAGAAACACCTGTTGCTTTAGGATTACCGTATGGACTACTTCCGCTGTTGGTTACACTGCCTTTAGTTGTACCTCCCAAACTAGAACTGCTCCCTTGTGCTGAAGAGTTAACGCTATTAGCAGGAGCAATACCGGTTGCAGCAGGACTATTATAACTTGAGCCACCGGCACCACTCTGACCACTAGAAGCCGTTGATGGACTGTATACATCCGAACCAGAAGCTGGACTATTGTAGCTTGAGCCACCTGTTGACGGACTGTTATAACCCGTAGTACCTCCAAAGCTACCGCCTCCTGCGGTTGATAACTGGTTAGCACCTACGTTTGAGGTTGGAGTCGTTACGACCGAAGCATTCGGACCGTAAGGATTGCCTCCGACATTAGCAGAACCGTTAGGACCAAAACCACCGGTACCAACTGATGGGCTACCGCCGCCTGTACCAATATTACCTCCTGTACCAGGTCCGTTAGGACCAAATCCGCCTGTGCCTGTAACCGGAGTAGTCGGAGTATTATATCCTGCCGGATTGCTAGGTGTTACGTCGTAGCCGCCCGGAGTGGTAGGCGAAACATATATATTGTTAACTACACTACTGCTATTTGGTGGCGGCTGTAGAGGGCTAAAACCTCCAACACTCGGACCGACGGAAGGACCCCATTGGGGTAATAAGCGGAGTAGTTATTCTATGTATTTCATTTGAAGGTCTTTGAATTATAGGTAATAGATGTTCAACTACTTCTCGTCTTTGCCCTACAGGGGTATTTATTAAAATTTTGATGATATTATCTATTGTTACATCTCCTGTTGGTTCTATCGGTAAAAGTACAAAGGAATTACCTATAATTTGCCATCTGACAAAACCACCTTCATTAGCGGTTACATTAAACGGTAAGCTTGCAGCATTACCGACTATGATCTTACCTCCTGCCGTGGTGATGATAGGATAAGCACTACCCTGCCCAATAGCAGACGGATTATTTTGTGCAGTTAAAAATACTTTAATTGAAGAAACATTTGATAAATCAAAGGTACTACCGCTTGCTAGTAATATATTACCGCTATTAGCGTTGCCTGTTTGCCCTGCATTTATAGTATCATAGAAGACATTTATAATAAGCTCACCGGTAGGAGTAGCAGAGCCTGTATAAGTAACTTTATTATTACCAAGAGCGAAAGTTATATTACTTCCTGAGATATTGCCCCGACATTTACGCTAGTATTATCACAGGTAAACATCATTGTTGCTTGAGCGGCAACTATAGTATTTGCTCCTAAATCCGATGCAATAAAAGCGGTTTTCTTCGGTGCAAAAGTAATAGCATTAGTACCTGTTATACCGCTTTTTGTAACCATACATCATCATCGAATTTATGACTACCGCCGTTAATCGGTGCTTGTACAAGTGCAGCATTAGTGTATTCCGCTGAAGAGTTGCTGCTGCTCCCTTTTTGAAGTTCTCTGAAACGATTTTTGTTTTGTAATGAAATTTTGTTGTTGCTCTTGGCACTTTAACACCACCGACCATGACTGACGGAATGCCTAAACTTCTACTGTTATAACCGGTAAATACCGCTGATTTACCGGCATCAATAATAATATCTTTAGCATAGGTATCCCCTTTTACCGTGCCTTTATTACTACTGAACTAGTTTAAGGTTTAAATTCTCACCGCCTAAATCATCAGTAAAACCATTATTAGCGTTAAATATTGCCGTACCTTGATTATTAGTCTTGGTTGTTATACTCGAGTAAAAATCTTCTTGAACTGAACGGTTTTAAAGATTCATCAAAAATTACCACGCTATCCTCAGGATTTATAGCTAAAGCAAAAGGAGAAAAGCTTGATCCTTCAGAAAGATCTAAACTATTCGTTGTGCCTTTAAATTTTATGTCGCCACCATTTATTAATATTACATATCCTGCATTAATACTCCGGTACAATTTAATACTGTGATGTTAATACCACCGGTTAAATTAGTTGCTTGAGTAAACACTATATTACCCGTGTCGGTTCCTTGGATTTCAGCAATTGACATATTACCGCCGGCGTTAATCGTAACGGTGCTGTTGTCAGCACCCGCTTTCAATATTGCAAGGTTCGTAATTGTATTCGTTGAGTTTCCGTTACCGTCAACTGTACCTATAGTACCGTTATCCATAAACTCTACAGTACCGTTAGTACCTCCGGTACTTGTTATATTATCGGTAATAGCTGATGTTATATTATTTGCTATATCACTAGCAAATATTGCGGTACCGGCATTATTTTGGAAATTCATATTACCGTCAATCTTTACAGCCCCGAGCTCGCTATTAATAGGACCGGAAGGAGTGGAAAAAAAAACATTTGATCCAGCTGATCCTATAGCAACTTTTGCAACGGATACGTCGATATTTGGGGTATTAAGAGCAGTTATTACCAGTGTTCCGTACCCTGTAAGTTATACTTTACTCACCGGATTTGCTTTTGTTCCGATAGCATACTTATTAGCCGTACCATCTATTGTTAACTTGGTATTAGCATTTCTTGCATTTATCTCAACTACACCGGTATTTGGAACAACTGGCTCTATATTACCTGTTAACTCTATAGTACTGTTCTTACCACTAGCTACGATAGTCATTAACTTTAAAACAGATGCGGGATTCACGAATGTAACACCTGGTGCATCTAATGGAAAATCACTGTTTAATGCATCAAGGGCATAAACGGCTGGTCCAGCATTAACCTCACCGATATTAATTTTGGCAATCTTAGCCGAGGTAAGTGATGCATCGGCAAAAACCCTGCCAGCAACAATATTAAGCACTGCAGTATTACTCACATCAAATCCATTTGTACCTAACTTAGCATTAGTACCAATAACGCCGACATTACCACTAACATTTATAACAGCAAGAAGATTTGCCTTTGTGCCAAGAGTTTCATTACCCAAATTACCCTGCAAAGTTAACACATTGTTATTAGGTATAGTACTAGAAATACTACTTAAATTGACGCTACCGCCTCCACCGGCAAAACCATCGACACTATTCATAAAGGTAACTTGTTGATTTTTGCTAGTAGTTAAACCAAATACGAATTTAGTATTATTCAAATTAATAGCACTTCCTAGAGTTAAAGCCTTGTTAGATACATCTATCGTAAATGCTGCGACTGCATTTCCCTGCTCGATATTAATTGTGTTTACCGTACCTATACTTAAATCAGTAGCCGTTAAAGTAGTGCCGGTAGTATAAACGTTTAATGTTTCTGTGTTCCCGTTTTTGATTTGGCTGTTAAGTAAATAACCTGCAGGATTTGCTCCCAAAAACTCTAAAACACCGCCATTGGTAAAATCCACGTTACCGTTTGTTGTAAGTTGGCCTGCTCTGACCGCAGCATTACTGGTAAAACCACCCGCAGCTGTAGCTACCACACCTGCATTATTTATGGTAAGAGTAGTTGCACTAGATGCTCCGACTATCACAACATTCCCTGCTCCGTTAAGATTCAAAGCCGCAATACCTGTTACAGGTCCAAGCATACCTGCTCCTAAAACATTAACAATGCCATTAACACCTCCGCTACTTGTTACTGCCGCTAAATTACCGCCCGCAGCAAGGTTTATTGTACCAGCATTATTGTCTTGAACATTTAATATATTAACTGGATTTATAGCTCCTACATTACCGATAACCGTACTATTACCGACAAAATTTAATATATTCGCACCTCCTCCTAATTTATTATCTATATTACCACCGGTAGCCCCACCAACATTCTTACCATCAGCAATTGTTACTTGTGCAGCCGTACCGTTAAAATCTATATCAGAAATTACATCTTGCTGAAATCGTACTAACGAGTTCTGCGTAAATTGTACTAATCCTCCCGCGCCGGTATCCAATTGCCATTACCCAATCCACACCATACGGCGTGTCTACTCCTATATTAATAGGCTGATACTGGTTCCCTATCTGAATAGTTTGGACAAAGATGGTTCCTGTAATTGTAGCTGGATTGTGATTTAGAGGAGCTCCTATCCCATCGGTAAAAAATTTGTTAAGCCTTATTGTCCCTCCTGTTCCATTACCGCTACCCGCATTAAGTGCAATTCCTCGGCTACCGGAAGCCACGTGTACTCTTAATTGACCATCTACATCATTTGCTGGAACTAGGTTGAAGCTAGCCACAAATTCTGCGGCATTTGGCGATTCATTACTTACGTCATAAGTAGCATTTTGGCCGCCGAACTTGATACTATTTTTATAGATTGTATATCCATAACTTCATTAATGTAAAGACCTGCGGCTGGTGAAGTATCAGTAGCAAAATTAAGTAGCTGATTATTTGCAATATTAAAAGTTTTTGCCTTAATCCAACTTGGATATTTAAATTGAAAGTCAGTGTCAATCTGTAATGTAAGATCTGCCTGGCCTTGAACAGAAGTTACTATACTACCTAGACCTGAGATAAAGGCGATTCTATTATCACCAGTAGGAGGAAAAAGTGATGCAGCCTGAAAAATCAAAGTACTAGCTAAATCGTTAAAATTAAAGCTGTTAAAATAGTCAGTATTCCCTGGTGCTTCTCCTGGTCTTGGAGCAAAAGGAGGAACTGCTGCAAGTGCTTGTGCATTTGTAACTGGCGTACCTGTTAAAGTGATGTTTATAGCGTTAGGGACATCTACAACGAGCCCGACATTTTCTTTAGTAAGATCAACAGGTATAACCGGTCCAAGAGTTATGTTATTTGGCACAGTCATTATTGCATTATTAAAGGTATCTAAATATATAGCAGGAATTGCTGGCACATCTGCAGTAAAATTATTTACTTCGCCAAGGGTTACAAATGAACCTGGTACATATGCTCCTCCACCAAAAGCACTACTATACGCTACTGAGCCACCCCCTACTGTTACGATTCGGTTAGCAGTACCAAGGGCACTAGTGCTAGCAAGCATCAATGCCGCAGTTGATGCAAACATGTCTTTTTTTATTAAATTTTTTATCGTTGACTTGACATAATATCTCCTAAATTTGGGCTTAATTTTTCTAACTTATGATTTTGTTATATAAATAACATATTACCTTTAGTTGAAAAACATTAATTAAATACTAAAATATCTATAAAAAATACTTATAAATAGGGTATTTTCTATATAGAGAAAGTAACTTATGATTACTTTTTCTTGTTTAAAATAAATTAAACTTTATGTACTTTTTATAGAAATTCGGTAAATCGTATATAAAACTTAAGAAATACAAGGGTAAAGCCTATCTATTTTAGCTTCTTAGTGAAAACCGCAAAACTTTATTAATTTTTGTACCTCTTATGTTCATACCCGCGGAAGCAGAAATCCAGTAATCTTTAATGTCATCCCGCAACTTGATTGCGGGATCTCAGGACACAGTCTGTTATACAAGATCGGGGTCAAGTCACGGTATGACAGCAAAAAAGACTGGATTCCCGCTTCCGCGGGTATGAACATAAGGGCCATACAACAAAGCCGCAGGACTGACACAATGACGCTTAGAACCTAACAAAACCACTTTTTCTAGGTAAAATCTATAAATTTTTACATAAACAAATTGATTTGCTACGAATAATAGAGTATATAGTATAGACATAATTAATTATCGGGGCGTAGCGCAGCCTGGTAGCGCATCTGGTTTGGGACCAGAGGGTCGGGAGTTCGAATCTCTCCGCCCCGACCATAAAAACATAAATTATAATGTCAAAAGACGACCTTATTCAGTTTACAGGTACAGTACTTGAACTTTTACCTAATGCTACTTTCAGAGTAAAGCTTGAGAATGATCATGTAATTATTGCTCATACTTCCGGTAGGATGCGTAAAAATCGTATCAGAATATTACTAGGAGATAAAGTTATGGTAGAAATGACTCCTTATGATTTAACTAAGGGACGTGTGATTCATCGTCACTAGTCTTTATAAGTATGAAGCAGAACAGAACAAACCTACCGATTATATTAGCATCAAGCTCTCCTGCAAGAATTGAGTTACTAAACAGAATCAAAATTATCCCTTCACAAATTATTCCGGCAGATATAGACGAAACACCTAATTTGCGTGAATTACCCACTCCCTTAGCCATAAGACTTGCTTACGAAAAAGCTATAAAAATTGCATCTCAAATAGAGGAATCAGCTATAATTATAGCTGCCGATACCGTAGCGGCAGTAGGTAGAAGAATATTGCCGAAAGCTACTACTTATGAAGAAGTCAAGAATTGTATTAAGATGTTATCCGGGCGTCGTCATCGTGTCTATACTGGTTTATGTATTATCAAAAAAGAGAATGATCAGCTTACAGTTAGACAAAAAATAGTTCAGACTATTGTTAAGTTCAAAAAATTAAGTGATGAAGAGATTAATTTTTATTGTTCTTTGGATGAGGGAATAGATAAAGCCGGCGGATGTAAAATTTCCGGTTATGCAGAAGCTTTTATCTCATTTATTTCCGGCTCATATTCAAATGTTATGGGATTACCTTTATTTGAAACAGTAAATGCTCTAACTTCTTTAGGTTTTAGATGTTCAAGTGTCATTTCTGCAAAAATGAATTATTGTCATTCCGCGACTTGATCGCGGAATCTAGTTAAAAATACTAAAATTATTAATATAATAATTTGTTTTTCTAGACCCCGTGGTCAAGCCACGGGGTAGCATTAAATGTTTTTGGATTCCTACGATCCACGCACATAAATTACCTAGCTACTTAATTCTCAGGCTCATCCAAATGACTTCTCTCATAATTTTCATGACGCTCTTGAGCTTCAATACATAATGCAGCAATAGGTCGTGCTTCTAATCTTTTTATACCTATTGGGTCACCTGTTTCTTCACAGTAACCGTATTCCCCATTTTTAATACGTGATAATGCTTCTTCTATTTTACTCATTAATTTACAATATCTATTTCTACTACGAAGCTCAAAAGCTCTTTCTGTTTCATGAGTAGCACAATCGTTAAGATCGGATTCTTTTAAATTTTCTTCCTTTAAATGATTTAAAGTCTCTTGAGATTCCTTTAATAAATCCTCTTTCCATCTTAAAAGTTTTTGTCTAAAATATTCTAGGTGATTAGGGCACATATATTCTTCATCTTGAGAAGGTTTATATCCCATAGGTAATTTAGGTGTTTCTAGCATATTAATATCTCAATATTAGCTTTAATATATTATGTCTATAAGGTTTTTAAAATAATATATAACTTAAAATTAACGCAAGAAGATTATGAATATTAATATAATTTTTATTTTTTAATTGGATATGCGTTAGTATATACAGCTTCTAAATGCTTTATACTTGTTTTAGTATAGTTTTGTGTAGTAGATAGACTTTTATGACCTAATAGCTCTTGAATAGAGCGTAAATCTGCACCATGCTCAAGCAAATGTGAAGCAAAACTATGTCTAAATGAATGAGCAGTTAAATGTTGCGGTAAACCATAAAAATGCTTTAATTTAATTAATTCACGATTAAATACCGGGGGCTGCAATTTTTTACCCTGCTTTCCTCTAAATATGGGTTCATTATCACCTAACTTATACGGCAATATTTCTAAATATTGGGTAATTAAATTTTTAGCAATCGGTAACCACGGAATTATTCTTTCTTTACTACCCTTACCTATTATTCTTATAAATTCTAGATTTTGTAAATGAAGTTTCGTAATTGATAATGCTTCCGATATACGTAGACCTGAAGCATATATAAGAACAAGTAGGGCTTTATTTCTAAGTTCTACCCACTGAACATTCCCGTATTCTTCAATATGTTCAAGTGATATTACTACATCATCTTCCGATAAAGCTTTTGGTAACAATTTAGTCTTTTTAGGAGATTTTATAGAAAAAATTATATGACTATTTAATTGTGTTGTTTTCTCTAAAAACCTATAAAAATTTTTTACTGCAGATAAACCACGTGAAATTGAAGAAGTGGTAAAATTATCACAGTTACGTTTTGCAAGCCAACTTCGGATTAATCTTATATCTGCGGTTTTAATATGATTTATCGTTACAAGCTCTGAATTATAATAATTCATAAACTCAAGGAAATGCTTAAGGTCATTATTATAAGAAATTACTGTATGATTAGAGTAATTTCTTTGCAAAACGAGGTATTTTTGCCACTTATTTATTAATGCTTGAATTGATGTATCTAACATTTATAAAAACTTAACTATTTTTAATACTTAACTATTTTTAATATTATTCTTAATACCAACAATTATTGACTCATAATTTTATAAATGTTAGCATAAATTGAGGGTTTATGTTTACATATACGTAACCTATAAAACACAAAAAATTTTTTAAGTAAAAAATTTAATTTATTTTAGGAGAATGAATAATGTGAAATAATACACAATTTTTAGATCTAATGAAATCCTATATGAATCCAGAATTTTATATGAGTTCTATGAAAAATATCCCTAGTGTAGATCTTGCATCTATCACAAATACAATACAAAGAGCTATGAATATTCTTTTAATAACTAACCAAATTGCTACAGAAAGCATGCAATCTTTGCTTAAGAAAAATTCCGAAATTATACAAAATAATGTTAATACTATTTTGAATACTACTAAAGAAGCAGCAACTTCTAAAGATTTCAAACAAGCTAGTGAATGTCATCAAAAATGTTTAAAATCTATTTATGAAACATCTATGGATAATGCTAAGGAATTAGCAAGTATTGCTTATGAGTCTTCAACCAAAATATTAGAAGCTGCAAATAAGCACATTGCCGAAAATGTTCATCATGCTTCTAATAATATGCAAAATATGGCAAAACAAGTACAAAAAAACTTCAACAAGAAATCTGCTTAATTTTCAACCTCATGAGCTAAGCGACTGAAGGCGTTGTTACATGGACGAAAAATGCGTTTGATGTCATTCCCGCGCAAGCGGGAATCCAGAAAAAAGCGAAATTATTTGAGCTTTTAATATAAAAAATTAAATATATTTATATCTTTTAGCTACTGGATTCCTGCTTTCGCAGGAATGACATAGTGGAAATCTCCTCTCAGTTGCTCGCCTTTCTGTTTAACCAATTTTGTAAATAAGATTCTGCTAGTTCCTGATCTTCTATAATAATTACATTTTCAGCATTACGTTTATCGGCAGCAGCCGTGAAATTAAACGAACCGGTTATTACTTTCTTTTTATCAATAATTATAATTTTATTATGAGCGATTCCCGGTACTTTATCTATACCTACATCAATTTTTGCTCGTTGTAATTCATGTAATTTAGAAAATTTTTGCTTTAAATTACTACGATCAAGCAATATTCTAACCTTTACTCCTCGCGCTTGTGCATTAATAAGTGCAGTAGTAATTAACGCATCGCTCATACCGTATGCCTGCATATAAATAGATTCTTCAGCTTTATCTATCTGATTGGCTATAAACTTAGTACAACCGGCAGGCGGAGTAAAACATGTACTAACTTTACTTCTTGAAAGCTCTGAAATATTGTAATGCTTTATTTGCAGAGCAGATAAAACTAATGATTTTTGACTTATTAGATTAGTAAAATAATCCGGATTCTGTCCATAAATACCTAAAGCAATTCCCAAGATAAAGGCAATAGATATTTCTATAAATTTATTATTTTTTCTCTTCATAACTTATTTATATTTTAGGCGTTGCATAGATCGGCTTTTCCGTCATTGCGAAGAAAATTACAAAGTAATTGACGAAGCAATCTCATGAGATTGCCACGCAGCCTATGGCTGCTCGCAATGACGATTTAGTATCCCCACAAACAACACCTACTTCCTACGTAACTTCCTGGAGCTTCTTCAATAGCCTCTAGATTCTGATAATCTAAAGAATCTACTAGCTTATTATCATTATTTTTTATAAGCCAATAATTCCACCATGAGCCTTTATATTCCGTAGCTTTCATAAGCCACTCATGACTACTTAAACTTAAGTCGTCATTAAGCCGATAATTATATTTAGCACTAGCGGGAGGGTTAATTACACCTGCTACATGCCCCTACATGCCCTAAATCCGTGAGACAAAAAATCTTATGTCCGTTTAATAATTTTACTCCATCATATATTGAACGCCATGGAGCTATATGATCTTCTTTTCTTTTGCGGCTACAAAAAAAGAGTTACAATCAACTTTTCCAAGATCTATTTTTGTTCCGAGTACCTCTAAATGATTAGACTCTTTTAGCAAGTTATTGCAATATGTATTTTGTAAATATTCCTCATACATTTTTGCCGGCAAGTTAGTAGAATCCGCATTCCAATATAGCAAATCAAAAGGCATCGTTTTTTTACCGAGTAAGTAATTATTGACAAAAAATGTCCAAATTAAATCATTAGCCCTTAGTAAACTAAAGCTATTTGATAAATATTACCCATCAAAATAGCCTTTTAGTTTTATATCTTCCTTAATATAGTTAATCGTAGCTTCATTAAAAAATATTCCAAGCTCGCCGGGATGAGTATAATCAAGCAAAATAGTAAAGAAAGTAGCACTATGAACGGAATTTATTTTTTTGCTTTGAAGTAGGCAATAATTATAGCAAGGAATGTACCTCCCATGCAATATCCGACAAAATCAATTTTCTCAAAACTAAGATTTCTAACATACTCAAAAGTACTCAAAAGGTGCTAAAATACCGTCTTTTAAATAATCCTCGAAGCCTTTTTCCGATAGAAAGATATCAGGATTAACCCATGAAATAAGAAAAACTTGAAAATTATTTTCTACTAAGAAAGATACTAAAGAATTATGCGGAGATAAATCGAGTATATAATATTTATTTATACATGGCGGAATAATAAATATCGGAATCTTATGAACTTTCTCTTTCGACTCATAACATATTAATTGCATTAAATCATTTTGGAATATAACTTTTCCTTTTGTCGCCGTAATATTTTTACCGAGTTTAAAAGCAAATTTATCGGTAGTTTTAATATATCACCTGAACTTTTTATATCTCTTAAGAAATTTTCTAGCCCTTGTACTAAATTTTGCCCGCCGCTTTCTAATGTCTCACGCAAAACTTTTGGATTACAAAAAGCAAAATTTGAAGGTGAAAACGCATCGATAAAACGTTTAGTTGCAAACTCTAAATGTTGCTTGAGATCATTTGATAGCTCATACTGTTCTATATTCTTCTTAAGCCACTCGCTAGATAGTAAATAATATTGTTTAACAAAGTCAAAATAAGCATTATCCTCCCATGAAGAATCTTTAAATCTTTTATCTCGATTATCCGGAGAAAATACAGCTTTTGCCGAACTACCGACAAATTTTGCAAAGCTATTCGCTGTAAGCTCTCTTAACTTATCAATATATTCAATATTAAGCTGACAAAATTTTTCAGGATTTGCCCAAAATTGTTCTACCATTAAAGAGGCTATAATTCTGTTTTTATCACTATCAATTAGGCTCCTAGGGATCATACTCCCCCTACCTTGCATGAAATGCGAAATAAGCTCTTGACATTTATCGGCAATTTCTTTGAAATTATTAATTATCGTCTCGTGCGGGATGTTATACATGTTTAGTTCCAAGATATTTCAAAAAATTAACAATTAATATAAACAGTAGACGAAGTTTAATTTGGAAAAGAGCAAGGCGTTTCATATTTTTGGACCGCAGCGTACATACTAGTACGTGAGGATCAAAAAATATGAAACAACGACGCCAATTTTTCAAATTAAACAAGTATACCTTATATCTTTAAACTATTCCAAATACTATTAACCTTGTCGATAACTTCCTGACTCATTTCTATTTTTTTACCCCATTTTCTATTTGTCTCAGGGTATATTTTATCGGTTGCATCTATTCCCATTTTACTACCAAGGCCTGACTCAGGAGATGCAAAATCCAAATAATCTATCGGGGAATTATCTATAAAGCTCGTATCACGCCTTGGATCGCTTCTTGTTGCTATTGCCCAAATTACTTCTTGCCAATTACGAATATCAATATCGTCATCTACAACTATAATAAACTTACTATACATAAAGTGCCGTAAGTAAGACCAAATCCCAAGCATTATTCTTTTAGCATGACCGGGATAGGATTTTTTAATCGATACTACCGCAACTCTATATGAACAACCTTCAGGTGGAAGCCAAAAATCGACTATTTCCGGAAATTGTTGCTGCAATATAGGAATAAAAATTTCATTTAATGCTTCACCTAAGATTGATGGCTCATCAGGCGGTTTTCCTGTATAGGTGCTTAAATATACTGGATTTTTCTTCATCGTTATTGCGGTAACCGTAAATACAGGAAATTCTTCAACATCATTATAATATCCGGTGTGATCCCCAAAAGGACCTTCAGGCAAATACTCCTCTAAACTTACATAGCCTTCCAGCACTATTTCACTATGTGTAGGTACTTTGAGGTCAATAGTTTTGCATTGTACCAACTCTACTTTTTCATTACCGAGTAAACCAGCAAAATTATACTCCGAGATATTCTCAGGTGTCGGCGTAACTGCTGCCAAAGTTACCGCTGGGTTTGCCCCGATAACGATAGCAGCAGGAAAAGGTTCTTTTTTTGCTTCTTTCCAACGTTTATGATGCTCTGCTCCGCCCCGTAACTTTAACCAACGCATCAATAGCTTATTTTCTGAAATAACCTGCATTCTATATATGCCAAGGTTGTAATTATCGATTTTATCTTTTGTTGGACCTTTAGTAACTACTATACCCCAAGTAATTAAAGGCGAAATATCATCAGACCAACATCTTTGGATCGGCAATATATTGATATTCGGTTTGTCAATGACGATTTCATGACAAGCTGCTTTTGATACGGTTTTAGGAGACATAGCAAATATACGCTTAGCAAGCGGTAACATTGACAATGTTTCTTTAAAAGATACGGGAGGTTGCGGCTGTTTAAGGAATGCTAGTAAAACGCCAAGTTCTCTTAATTCTCTGGGTGACTTAAGTTTAAGCCCCATACAAATACGATTTATACTAGCATAAAGATTAGTTAGAACAGGTATGTCGGACTTAATGCCGTCGACTTTTATAACATTTTCAAAAAGTAATGCAGGTCCGCCTTGTGCTAATACTCTTCTACTAATTTCAGTAATCTCTAAGTCAGTTTTAACCTCAAGAGCAATACGCTTTAACTCACCGTTTTTTTCTAAAAATTTTAAAAACTCCGGTAAATCTTTAAAGCTCATAGTTTTATTTTTTTGTTTATAATGTGCGGCTTATTTTATCGTCATTGCGAGCAGCCATAGGCTGCGTGGCAATCTCATTAAATATCCTGAGATTACTTCGTAATTTCCTCGCAATGAATATACGGTATGACCTGATGGATTTCGCTACTTACTAAAATTAGCTTTTACCTGCATATCATTCTGAATAATTGTGTAGTTAATTAGCTCGTCAATTATAGAATTTTTAATATTATATATTATATTTTTTTCTGAATTGACATGAATATTTTTAGCTGTTAATTCATCGATACTTCTAGATTTAATATGTGCAAAATATACTTCATCACCTACTTGAAATACAGGCGTATTACTTCCTATTTTAGTATTAAAAATTGATAATACTATTTCAGGAGTTAGTGTTAGATCATTTTCCATTTCGGATCTAATATAGCTTTTTTTGCTTATTTTTATTCCGGTAGCTTTAAGCTCTTTTATGTTCTCTTGATCTGAATTATATTCCTTTGCTAAATCCTTGATAATTTTTAAGTTTACATCTGCAATATTCCGCTTTATCCAAGCTTTATTTACCTGCTCTTTAATAGTATCAAATTCAGGTATTTTTGCCGGCTGAATAGATTTTAATTCTACCAATATAAGATAGCTTTTATCCTCTGTTCCTATAGGATAAGATAATTCACCTTCCGAAAGCTCAAAAATACTATCGGCATTTTCAGCAATTATTTTATCTTCAATAAGCTCTGCATAACTGATATAGTTAACGTTTTGTATCGGTAGCTTATATTTTTCGGCAATTTCAACTAAGCTAGAACCGGCTGCCGTCTCATCTTCCAGCTTTTTAGTAAACTCCATATTAAGTATGTCGATTTTTTGAGCCTTTAATAAATCATGTAATTGTTTTTGTACCGCTTCAAAACTTTGATCACCGAATTCATCTTTATTTTCATTATAAAATTCTAACAACTCATCTTGAGTAACTGAGACTTTTAAATCCTTAATATTAGCTTTAATATAAGAAAAGCTGCGTTTCTCAGGTACTTCAAACGCGGTTTTATTATCTTGGTAAAAATCCTTTAATTGCTGACCGGTAGGAGTAGGGATTTGTAAATCTTTCGGTTTATTTTGTAAATCTATTTGTATTAATTCTACTTCTCTTTTTTCAGCCATATAATCTACTATATTGTCAATCATAGCTTTAGGAACATAGAAACTTTTTACAAAAGTACCGACAAAAATATTTTTTAGAGCTTTTTCTTTGAAGTTTAATAAATATTTTTCTTCATCCATATAAGAATTTCTAAAATAAGTTTTAAAAATTTTTATATTGAAAATACCTTGCTCATTTTTAAAAACTGGTGATTCTTTAACTAAAATTTTAACTGTATCATCACTTAGATCTAAGTCATAATAACTCACTAAATAATCTAAGACATTATCGTAAACAAGCCTTTTTAGGATTCGGTTATCAATACTTAACTGTGCTATTTCTTCATCCGTTAAACTTGTTCCAGTTTGCTTACTTATAGCATTAATTTCTAAAGATTTTGCTCTCAAAAAATCTTCCTGGGAGATATTTTTCACATGAGAAAAAGTAACAATATCGCCGCTTCTTCTTCCGTTTAATACATCTTTAATACCAAAGCCGACAAAAGCAAAAGCTATCATTGCAAATAAAACCCGCATTATAAAACTATCGGCAGTTTTTCTAATATTATCTAACATAATTTTTTATTTAAGTTTTTATCGTCATTGCGAGGAAATTACGAAGTAAGTGACGAAGCAATCTCAGGATATTTGACGAAATTGCCACGTCGCTTCGCTCCTCGCAATGACGCTTCTCAAGACTACATTATAAAGCAAAAAAGCCTATATAGTCAAACTATATAGGCTTTTTTTATGATTATAGAACGGTTAATTAAAAATTAACACGAACTTTTACACTACCTTGCTGAGCGAAATACTTACTTCCGATATTGGTATCGTAGTTAATCCCGTATTCCATCATTTTATGCTTAGCAGTAACACCGACACCGACATCAAAACTTGTTTTGCTTTGCTTAAAGCTGTTGGTTGGGAGAGGAGCAGTCATACCTTGTAATCTTGCATCAATAGCCGGAACTTTATTCTTGAATGCATAATCGACCATTGCGTAAAGCTCAGGTATTAGCACTATTTCATTGACATTGATATTACTTGATACTTTAGCACCGAGTAAACCGTCGAAAGTATTATAGTTCTTGCCTTTAACGGTAAGATTTTGGTAAGTAGTACCGGTTTCCTTATAGCCCTTATCTTTGATAGTCGAATATCTAAGCCCAGCTAGCGGTGTTAAGTTAATGTTCTCAGGCATCATATAGGTATAACCAGCCATTAACTGACCTGTATAGCTTTCGGATTTATACTTACCGTTTGCATTTTGATAACCAACAGTCTTTAGTGCCGTTGCAATAACACGTCTTGATTTGCTTCTTATCTTATTATCTGAGTAAGATGCTATAGCTTCAACGAAGAGATTTTCATAAGGTACATTATATAAACCGTATAAAGAATATATGTTGCTCTCTACCTTATTCTTATCGCCCGTTTTATTATTTTTTAGCTTAATGTCAGTATCGGCTCTTGTATATGCAAGTCCGAGTGCTAGATCATCGCTAACGAAGTCGTCAAAACCTATAGTACCACCAGTTGTATCAGACTTATAACCACTTATATTGTTACACATCTTCTGCGTTGCATTACCGACAAACGGGCTTACCCACGCACCAAACTTAGCATCCATATCTTCATCACCGGAAGAAACAGGACCTTTATTCGCTACTTGTACTTTATCCATTCTAGCATTTAGAGCAGTTATATTACTTGATATATTACTCACTACAACTTGATTATTAACGGCAGCTATAGTATCGCTAGGTTTTACAACATCTTGCATGAGGTGAGTTGTAGCATCTGCTTCCTGTAGCGGTGTCATTAGACCAAAGTTATTGAAAGCTTGACGTGCATCTGAACCATTGGGAGCATCCTCCATTAACTCAAGCGATTTCTTTATATTTGCAGCATTTGGGATATTTGCAAGCGGTCCACCCGGTTTAAAATCTTCATCTATAACATCTGCAGCTATATCCTCTGTAAATAACGTTAAAGTCAATGCATCAAAAGTAAAGTCAACAAAACGGTTGTCATTATTAATAGTTATTTTAACATTCTCTTTAGGAGTAGGCTTTAAACCACCTGCTGTTTCTGCAGATATTACCGTATATTTTGTATCTGGGCTTATATTATTAATGTCGAAATTAGTAGCAGTAACAACAAGTGCTAAAGTTGAAACCCATGATAAATCAAGAGTACTACCTGATTTAATTAAGATATTACCACCTGACTTAGCTGCTCCGTCAAAAGTAGTATTTAAGGTTAGCGTATCGGTAAAGCTACCAGTGCCAGTATATGTTACTTGATTTGCACCTAAAGTAAGTGTAGTACCGCTACCTGTTATATTACTATTAAAGGCTAGGCTATTGCCGAAATTAATAGTAGCATTGTTAGCTACAAAGCTGGTAGCCGTTACATTTTTAGCAAAATTAGTGATAGAACCTTTGGCTAAAGTAACCGCACCTGTATTAGTGAATGTATCGGCAAAACTTGTAGTACCGCCAAGTGTCGCCGTACCTTTTGCATTAACACTGCTTGCAAAACTTGTAGCACCTGCCGTTGTGATATCACCAACCGAATTAGCCGCAGTCCCTACAACACCGCTAACACTACCACCATTCGCGAAGTTTAGCTTCAGAGCCTGACCACCGGTTTTATTTATGCTGCCTGTTAAGTTAAAGTTTGCAGGTAATGTTAAAGTATTTGTGCCTGTACCTTGGATTTCGCCGATTTTAACGTCACCGCCTTTGGCAATAGTTACATTTCCTGCACCTACTTTTAACATAGCAATCCCATTTACGCTATTAAGATTACTTGCACCTAAAACTATTAACGTACCGTTATTAATACCGCCGATATTTTGGACTGCTCCCACAACATTTACATTATTATTTAATGTTACCGTACCGTTTTTTGTATTAAAATCTAAGAAACCGCCAATATTACCGGTTTGAGTTAATTGAACAGCATCATTAAGTAAAACTACATTTGCCGTAGTAGCTCCAAGTTCTAATTGACCTGTAATATCAAGCACTATATTTGTTGTATTAAAAGTAGTACCTGCCGCGCCTAAATCTCCCGCTCCTTTGAAAACTATAGTTTGTAACTTATGAGCTCCACCAAACGCCTTGCCTCCGGCTATCGTTAATTTTTTTCCTGCAGTTACAGAATTTAATGTTACTATACCCTCATCGTCATTATCAGGATCTATATTCGCACCTAGTGTGATCGTACGGTCGTTTCCTGAACTATTTTGTAATATTAATTGAGCATCCGCATGTGCAAATTGAATATTTCCTGCCAGTACATTTAAATTACCATTATTTGCATCAATTGTATAAGTAGCATCGTTTATTTGTATAGCACCAGCATTAAATGCTGTACTACTAGTAAAATCTGCATTATTGTTAATAAGCACGTTCTGTATACCTTCTAAATTTACATCGTCGGTTATTGTAACGGCATTATAAATACGTAAAGTGTTAAATTTATTACCGCCTCCATCACCGATATTTCTAGCGGTACCTGCTACATTACTCCCGATATTCAGGCCATTAACCCCACCATCAAAGACTACATCACCTTCATTAGCACCGGGAGCTACTAAATCAGCTGCTAATAATATATTTTTTACTCCGACTCCGGTTAAGTTAGAAAGTACTAAAGCAGAATCTAGAGCTCCAAAATTAATATCTTGAGCATTTAATATAGTAACATCACCAGCACTTGCATCAATTGCAAAAAGATTACCGGCTCCAATATTGATTTCTGCAACTGTTCCTATAGTTGAATGATATGCAGTAAGTGACTTTGTATTAACATTTAATATAGCGTTATTGCCGTTTGCTATAGCTCCTTTAAAATAATAAGGGATTGTGTTACCACCACCATCAAGAGGTCCGTTAAACTCTAAAGTACTCCCGACTCCAAAATCTATATTATTCGCAGCTAGGCTTCCTCCAGCTTGTAATGTTATTCCTGCTCCTACATTCA
>NZ_AWXL01000027.1:0-236 GCF_000485845.1 Rickettsia gravesii BWI-1
TGTTGCTAATGCTGCCGTATTACCTATATTGCCAGTTACTGTACTATTACCGGTAAACGTTGCTATACCATTATTCGCATTACCGGTATTATCTATCGCTCCGGTCACCACTACAGGATTCGTAAATGTCACTGCTGACGCATTATCCGTTAAGTTTATTGCATTCGCTTTTACCACTCCGCCTTGTACTTGTAGCAAACCTGCTCCTACATTCATTGTTGCTAATGCTGCCGTAT
>NZ_AWXL01000028.1:0-25711 GCF_000485845.1 Rickettsia gravesii BWI-1
CCGCTCCCCCTAACGTGGCTGTACCTGCTCCTACACTTATCGTGGCTAATGAATTTGTATTACCTATATTCCCAGTTACTTGACTCAATGCACCATTTAAATTTAAGACACCTACATTATCACCGCCTGTGGTGTTATCTATCGCACCTGTTAATACTGCATTTGCATTTGTAAGGGTTAATACCGACTCAGCATCTGTTAATTTAGTCGTAGTAGCTTTAATAACCGCTCCCCCGAGAGAAAGGGTGCTTGCCCCAACGCTTATTTGAGCTGCTGGGTTAACATTACCTATTGTTCCGTTAATGGCAGCATCTGTATTGACAGTTATTATACCTCCTCCATCTATATTTCCTGCAAGTGTTATCTTTGCCGGGGTTGCAGATTGTATAATTAGTGCAGCATTCACTCCCCCTAAAGTTATATTTCCTAAACCTGTATAATTATCGGCAGGAGCATCAAAACCATGATTTGCAGCAACAGCATTAGTACCATTTAAAGTTAAGCTTTTGCCGGCAGTAATAGTAACAGGCAACAAGTTACCTCCCGTCATAATCGAACCAACGACGGTATTTTGAGTAATATTTAGACCTACGGGAGTAGTACCCGCAACATTTATAGCCGTAATAATACGACCGACTTTATCTGCAGTGATAGTATGATCACCACCGTAAGTAAATGCCCAATTGTCTTGAGGACCGTCAGCAGGAGCACCATTAGCTACCCCTTCAGCCGTTATCTCATTCCAATTATTGGCAACAGCAAGATCACTAAATGCTGCATTATTAGTAGAAATAACACCTGCAGCAACACCGAGTGCCCCGCTACTACTCAGCACTATCGCTGCGGTTGAGGTGGTGAATAAAGCGGCTTTAAGACCTTGTTGTATTGCTTTTTGAAATAATTTTGGAGAAATATTCGCCATATGTAAACCTTAATAAAAATTAAATCACTTAAAAAGTGTTGTAATTCTAACGCAACTTTTTTAATATGTCTATTATAATTAATAATATAGATGATAGTTTTACAATGTATAGATGTCATTCCGTAGCGGCGTTGGCCTTGTTGCATGGCTCGAGAAATCTGCTGGGTGTCATCCCGTGGACAAACCATGGGATGACAGGGAGGGAATTACTCCACGTGGGCAATGCCCACTCGCAATGACTGTTTAGTATCCATATTCTCCTAACACCTTAATAACATCATCATACATATAATATTCAGAAGCATTAGCTTTGAGCAATAATTCTGTAACCGGGACACAATGATTACCCTTCGCCATGGCCAGCGGTGTTAGACCTGATTTATCACGATAATTAATATCTGCAGTGTGTTCAATTAAAAACTGTATTAATTCTTCACCACAATTAGCTTTTATAGCATGATGCAGAGCTATACGTCCTAATTGGTCTTTGTACTGGGAGTCAACACCTTTACTATATAAAGTTTCTACTAACTCTAAATCACCAGCATATATTGCTTTTTGTAAAAGCTTTTGTCCTAAAGCTTTATCAAATTCGAATGTCAATGATAAATATATTTATGTCATTCCTGCGAAAGCAGAAATCCAGCATAAAGCGAGATAAATCGAGCTTTGAATTTCAAAAATTTGCTGTATCTATACTTTTTTCTTGGATTCCTGCTTTCGCAGGAGTGATATAAGAGCCATGCAACAATGCCTACGGCTGCGTAGCGCATGACGAAAAAATACCCTACCTCTCAGGCAATAATATCTCTCTTTTACCTGTATGATTCGGTGGTGAGACTATTCCCTCTTTCTCCATCTTCTCAACTAAGTTGGCAGCTTTGTTATAGCCAATTCTAAGTGACCTTTGGATATAGCTAATGGAAGATTTGCGTTCGTCACGCACTATCTGCACAGCTTTTTTGTAAAGCACTTCATCAGAGGTGCCATCACCGATATTAATGCTACTATCGTCTTCTTCAGGTTGCTCGGTAACAGCAGAGATATATTCAGGCGTACCGCTCTCTTTCAAATATTCCGTAATTTGCTCAATTTCGGCTTCATTAACAAACGGTCCGTGTACCCTACTTATCTTGGAAGTACTCCCCATAAATAGCATATCACCCATACCGAGTAACTGCTCGGAACCTTGCTCTCCTAAAATCGTTCGGCTATCGATTTTAGAGGTAACTTTAAAACTAATACGACTTGGAAAATTGGCTTTAATGACACCAGTAATAACGTCTACAGAAGGTCTTTGCGTTGCCATAATAATATGGATGCCTGCCGCTCTTGCCATCTGAGCAAGCCTTTGAATCAGCATCTCAATATCCTTACCGGCAACTAGCATTAAATCAGCCATCTCATCAACAATAACCACTATGTAAGGTAGTTTTTCCATGTTCATTGTAACGGTTTCGTAAATAGGCTTACCTGTTTCAGGGTCAAAACCAGTTTGAATCGAACGCTCAATTACCCTATTCTCTTTAACCGCTTCTAAGATTTTTGCATTATAACCTGCGATATTCTTAACACCGATATTGCTCATCATTCTATAACGGTTTTCCATTTCCTTAACTGCCCATTTAAGAGCAACTACCGCTTTAGAAGGCTCGGTTACCACGGGAGTTAGCAAATGCGGTATTCCATCATAAGCCGATAATTCAAGCATTTTCGGATCAATCATGATAAAGCGACATTCTTCGGGAGTATAGCGGTATAAGAGCGACACAATCATCGCATTAATACCGACGGATTTACCTGAGCCGGTGGTTCCTGCTACTAATAAATGAGGCATTTTAGCAAGATCGGCAATCAGCGGCTTACCTGCTAAATCTTTACCCAAGACTAACGGCAATAAAGTTGATTTGTCTTGGTATTCTGGGGTCTCTATAAGTTCTTTTAAGCAAAAGAATTCACGCTGCTTATTAGGAAGCTCAATACCAAGCACGTTTTTGCCGGGTATGACTGCTATCCTTGTTGATAAAGCAGATAGTGAGCGTGCTATATCGTCAGATAATCCTACTACCCTTGATGTTTTCGTGCCTGCTGCCGGCTCAAATTCATATTGAGTTACCACCGGTCCTTGATTGATATTAATTATCTGCCCTTTAACTCCAAAATCATTCAGCACGGTTAATAACTCTTCAGCCTTTTGTTTAAGCTCTGAGGAAGAAGCTCCTTTTACATGATGGTTTTCAGGATTACGTAATAACGAAATAGGCGGCAATTCTGCTATTTCGCTTTGAGATATTTTAGGGCTAACAGGTTTGCTAAAGAATTTTATAGGATTTGCAGGTACGGATCTCGCTTCTTCAGGGAATTTTACTTTTTCACTTACAGGCTTTTGGTAAGAAGAAGTTATATTTATCTTATCATTGTTTTTAGTAGGGAATAATCTTATAGACGACAATCGTGAAAATACATTATGTAAAAAAGATTGTATCCGATAGATTAAAAATTTACCTAGCTTAATAATAAAATTACTTAAAGAAGTAAATTTAATTTCAAATAAAACAACTAATATAATAAAGGTAAAAAATATTAATAATAAGTATAGTTGATTTGTAAATCGCTCAAAAAAATTAGAAGCTATTATTCCGATAGCTCCACCTGCATTTGCCGGTATGAATTCTAGCTTAATCTTAGATAATAATGTGCTACTGCTAACGAGAGCAAGCAACATTACAAACATACGGATAAATGAGCCGCGATATCTTCCATACCAACAATTTCTCCCCCAAACAAAGCAAGCAAGCGGTATAATAAAAGCAGCCAACCCAAAAAATTGATATAAACAATCCGATAAATAAGAGCCAAAAATTCCTACTAAATTACTATGGTACTCTGTTGTGACCGAGTTAAAAGACGGATCGTCTATATTATATGACGTGAGAACAGTAACAATCCCAAGCCCGATTATCCCTAAGATAACCGCTTGTACCTTATTGTTTGAAAGAATTTTATTTATGTAATATAGCATAGTTTTAAATATTAAGCTAAATTATGAGTTTTATATCTTTTTCTATAATACTCTATAGGCTTTTCAATAAAGAAATTAATTATTACTGTTATAAAAGTAACCAACGTATTAAGAAATGTCCCATTATCAGCCCAATATGAAATAGCAGGTAATATATTATACAAGACAATTAAATGACAACAATATATTGGGTAAGAGAGTAAAGCAATTAATTTGTCTAACTTATTATCTTTGGTTAAGTCAAATATTTTTCCTAAAGATAGAGCAAATAAACAATAAAAAAGTAATTTTTTTAGTTGAGGCTCTATTGGGATAAACGGAAAAGTAATAATTATTAATATAATATATAAATAGAGTAATTGACTAAGCCAAGACTTTTTTTCGTTTATTTCTTGATTAGTATAAATATAAAATGCTTGACTACCAATCAAGAAAACTGCAAGTTCAGAAGGAAAGAATCTATAAGACCAAGAATCTCCTATAAATCCATTAAACTGAAGAATAATTCTAGTAATTAAAGATATACAAATTATAGATAAAATATAGATATTTTTCTTTTTTAGAATCCAAGGTGCCATTAAATAAAAAGAAATTTCTAACCCAATTGACCAACCAGTAGGTATCAACAAAAATTGATAAAGAAGAGGCGTGGAGTCAATTAAAGTATTTTGTAAAATGTACTGTATTATTATTAATTCCAATAAACAAATTTTTGCTGCAAGAAGAAAGTAACTACAATACAAAAGATATAAGTAGGATAAAGCCTTAAATATCTACTTTTCCAAAATTTTATTTTGCTTGTATAATTGCTCTGAATCATAGCCATATAAAAGCCGGAAATCATGAAAAAAGATTGTACTGCAATTGTTGCACCTATAAATTTAAGAAATGGATTAGAAGTTGAATGTGCAGCCACAACAGAAAGAGCAAATAATAACCTAACTACACCCATTATGTTAAATAATAATTATATTAGCAATTATATAATATCCAAAACCTAAATCAAGTAACATAGCAGCACTTCTCAATAATAGGATAAGTTATTTACATTAAAAGAGCCATTTTGTATTATGAAAAATATATTTTTTTACTTGAGGGAAAGGTAACCAAAATTCATGACCATAAAAATCTACACGGAAAAAGATTTCATAAAGATGCGGGCAGCAGGAAAATTAGCTGCAGAGACGCTCGATTTTATTACTGATCACGTAAAACCGAACATTACTACTAATAGTTTAAATGGCCTTTGTCATAATTTTATTACTTCTCATAATGCCGTTCCTGCACCGTTAAATTACAAAGGCTTTCCGAAATCGATTTGTACTTCTATAAATCATGTGGTTTGTCACGGCATTCCAAACGATAAACCGTTAAAAAACGGTGATATAGTAAATATTGATGTTACGGTAATTTTAGACGGTTGGTACGGTGATGCTAGCCGTATGTATTATGTCGGTGACGTAGCAATTAAACCAAAGCGTCTTATTCAAGTAACTTATGATGCAATGATGAAAGGGATTGAAGTAGTTAGACCCGGTGCTAAACTCGGTGATATCGGACATGCTATCCAAAGCTATGCCGAGAAACATAATTATTCTGTGGTTAGAGATTATACGGGTCACGGTATTGGAAGAGTTTTTCATGACGAACCGTCAATATTAAATTACGGTCGCAACGGCACGGGTCTAACGTTAGAAGAAGGGATGTTTTTCACCATTGAACCTATGATAAATGCCGGTAATTATGACACTATATTAAGTAAACTAGATGGATGGACAGTTACTACACGTGATAAATCATTATCGGCTCAATTTGAGCATACTATAGGTGTGACTAAAGACGGTTTTGAAATATTTACGTTATCACCTAAAAAACTTGATTATCCTCCATACTAAACTGTAGGGTAAAAATTGATTTTGTTGTATGGCTATCTATGTCATTCCCGCGGAACATTGTTGCGTGGATCGAAAAAGGCACTTGGTGTCATCCCGTGGCTTGACCACAGGATCCAAAAAGCATTTAAAAAGACTAGATCCCGCGATCAAGTTAGCTAGGATGACATTAAAGATTACTGGATTCCCGCTTTTAGCTAGGAATGACATCAGCAACATTTTACTTATTTATGATTTGAATAAACATAAAGAATATTAGAAAATAATTTGTTAGAATTTAGTAATGATGAAATAGATACGCCTCATTATATAGGTCACCGTAAAAGAGTAAAAGAACGCTTCGTTGCCGCTGGAGCAGAACATTTTTCCGATTACGAATTACTTGAAGTAATGTTATTTTCGGCTATCCCTCGTAAAGACATAAAACCTCTTACTAAAAAATTACTTGATCATTTTGATATTACGGATTTAATTAACCTTGATAAGGAAAGGTTACTTAGTATTAAAGGCACCAATGAAAATTTATATATCAATTTTGCTCTAATACGTGAGTTGATAAATTAGAGTATTGAAACAAAAAATAATAAATAAAAATATCAGTGCTTCTTGGAGTTCTTGGATTGATTATTTAAAAGTTAATATGGGCAATATGCGACTCGAGCAATTTCGTATATTATTTTTGAATAAGAAAAATATTTTAGCTGATGAGGTTTTAAGTCAAGGAACTATAGACCAAGCTGCAGTATATACACGTGAGATAATTAAACGAGCTTTATTTAACGAAGCAAGCAGCCTTATACTTGTGCATCATCATCCAAGCAGTAGCTCTGAACCTTCAAAAGCCAACATTCATATGACAAATAAGATAGTAGAGACATACCAAACCGTAAATATTAATGATCATGTCATTATAAGTAATAACAAATATTATAGTTTTAAATCTAATATGTTCCTATGAATATAAATAGCTACAGCACATTATTTATTTTTTCTTTTATATCCACCGCTATATTAACATATATATTAACTAAATATCTTCCTACTATCGGTTTAGTTGATATACCAAGTAACCGTCGTTCTCATGATAAGATAACACCGCGCGGCGGCGGTCTTGCTATTGTAGTTGTTGTAATGATTGCTTTGAGCGGGTTTGAATATATAACGAGCAATAACTTTGTTAATTCAATAAAAATATTACCGTTATTATTGGCAATTGCTTCGATTTCCTTTTTAGATGACTTAAAAGCCGTGCCTATTCTAATTCGTTTAATAGTCCACTTAATTTGTGCAGCTTTTGCTATTTTTCTTTTTTCGCAGCTAAACTCTGTACATATACTAATATATTCTATTTTAGTTATAGCTTTAAGCGGTTTTATTAATATATATAATTTTATGGACGGTATAGACGGTATGAGTTGTGTGGAATCTATCCATCTATCTAGCACTATGCTTATATTATGTTTTTTACAATTTCCAGCTATTAATAATCCATATTTTATAGCTAGTGTAAATGTTATTATTCTTGGTTGTGCTTGTGGTTTTTTAATATTTAATTGGCATCCGGCAAAAATATTTTTAGGAGACGTGGGAAGTATTAGTCTTGGATTCTTAACGGGTCTTTGTTTGCTCCTGCTGGCTCTTACAAACACTAATTTATTTATAGCTTGTGCTATTGCTAGCTTATATTATATCACTGATGCAGTGCTAACCATATTAATTCGGCTACTCAATAAAGAAAAAATTTGGCAGCCTCATTTAAAGCATTTTTTTCAAAAAGCAGTACAAAAAGGTAAATCTCATAAACAAGTAGTATCGATTATAGCAGTTTGTAATATATTTTTAATGATCATATCGGTTACATCTTTACATTTTCCCGTAATATCTATAATGCTTGCTTTAGCCGTCATAACTTTAACAGTGCAGAGTTTATTAAAATGAAGCTAATTAAAGAGGATATCGATAAAATAGTTAGACATATATTTGCCAAACAACATCCATTACTGCCTGAAATCATGATTAACTGGAATAAAATAGTCGGGTTTAACTTCAGCACTAAAGCATTACCTTTAAAAATCACCACCTATACTTATAAAAAACAAAAGATTAATACGCTGTTTATACAAGCTGAAGATAATGCTACTGCAGCAGAATTACCTTATTATCAAGATATTATTCTAGAACGTATTAAAATTTATTTAGGCTTTGCAGCAATACATCAAATGAACGTAACGTTTTATAAAGGAAAAAAGAGTCTTTAGATTAAGAGTTTGTTGGCATGAATATCAATGCCATCTCTACTATAACTCCGCAAACTTGTAGGTGTTGTTGCCTGGCTCGTACTCGTACGGGCTTTTCGAACCATACAACAACTCCGCAGCCGTAGGATCTAGGAAAAACAATAAAAATGCTGTAAATCAGAATTTTTTACTGGATTGCTTCGTCAATTACTGCGTAATTTTCCTCGCAATAACGAAAAAGCTGAATCATGCGATAATACCTTGCAGTCGCTTAGCTCATGACGTCTCAGTATCCACGTAGGCAATACCAAGGCACACAAACAAAAAAAGGAGTCTTTATTAAAGACTCCTTTTTCGTGTTAATAGCTTGTAAAAAGATTTAAGACTAATTACATATCAAATCTTAATCCTGCCATTAAGTTATGACCTTTATAACGGGTTCCGCCAAATTTAACTTTATCCCCGTCAATAGTTTTGGTGGTATTTTTTGTTTTACCGTAATCTCTCCAGCTATAAACTAGTTCAGCTTTTACACCTTGTGCAACTTCAAATGAAGTTCCTAAAGATAATTGATAAGCAAAGTTAGTTTTGTTTTTAGTAGTACCGTTGAAAGTGTCAGTTATACCATTTTTAATATCTTTAGAGTTAATTTTTTCCTTTACAAAAGCAGCACCAACACCTGCACCTGCAAATACTTTAAACATGCTTAAATCGACGAAATCAACATAACCGTTAAGTAATAAACTTACAATAGTAGGTTTATTTTTTACTGAGAAAGAATTACCGTTTGGATAAGTTTTTGATTTCTTTAAATGACTACTTGCTACTGTTCCAATTGTTAAATCGGTTCTTAGATTATCCATGATATAGTAACCCGCACCGATCTCACCTGTAAATCCTGTATTAGACTTTAACTTAAAATCTACTCCTTTAGGTTTTGTTTTGTTAAAAATCACACCACCGGCATTAAGTTTTAAATACCATTGATTTTCCACAGATGATGACATCGATGAATTAGTAGATGAATCTACAGAAGAATTCATATCGCAATCAGCAAATGAAAGACCGGAAGTTAAAAGTGCTGTGCTTGCAGCTGCTATTAAAAGTAATTTTTTCATATTGTTAAATTTTTCCTTTAAATTTTATTAGTTGTTAGTAAAAACGATATTAGATAATAATTTTACAATTTTTACCTAAATTCGATAAAAAATAGCTTTAAGTGACATTTCTGAGTTATCGTCTAATGTCACTCCGTGGCTTAACCACGGAATCCAGTCTTTTTTTTTGTATTTCTAGATACCGTGGTTAAGCCACGGTATGATATTAGGTTATTACCTAAAACTATTAATATATTCTTGTTAATTATATATCAAATCTTATACCGGCTGTTAAGTTGTGGCTTTGATAACGCATACCACCGATTGGTACACTTGTTCCTTGGTAAATTACATTCTTACTTTTTGTTCTACCATCATCTATCCAGCTATAAGCTAGTTCTACTTTAACACCGTCGGTAATTTGTGCAGAAGTACCTAAAGTTAGCTTGTAAGAAATATTAGTGCTGTTTTTAGTGTTAGATGAAAGACCGGTTATCCCATTATATGTAATTTTTTCTTTAACTAATGCAGGACCAACACCGGCACCAGCAAAAACATCGAACATCTCAAAATTAGTTAAATCTACATAACCGTTAACAAGTAAACGTGTAATAGTAGGTTTATGGCTTGCTGAAACATTAGTACCGGTAAAAGGTGCATTAGTCGTAGCTCCGGATTTCTTTAACTTTCCACCGATTATAGTACCTAAAGTTAAATCGGCTCTAAAGTTTTCAGAAATATAATAACCGATACCTAAATCAACTGGAACAGTTGTATTAGATTTTAATTTAACACTGGTTGCCTTATCTTTTTCTTCATTAAACATTGCTGCACCGGTATCTATTCTTAAATACCACTCATTATCCATGCCCTCGGCAAATGATACGCTAGAAGATAAAATTGTTGCACTTGTAGCAGCTATTAAAAGTAATTTTTTCATGATTAGCACCTCAAATTAAATAATTAAACATTAATGGCATATATAACATATTATATTTTTTAGTTCTATATTTAATCGGCAATTAGATTCATATAATAAAGCTTTTATTAAGTTTTGTGACAAAATAAACACATATAGTTAATTCATGTTATTTTAGGTTCTGTGAAGATTTCTAAAAGATTTAATTTTGGCTATTTTTGGCTACAAATTATAAAATTTTTTTTGAAATAGGATTAACTATTCCTTCAAAAAGCTTATAATTTTCGCTTTAAAATATCTCAAAATAACAAATCAATTAGAAATCTTCACAGAACCTATGTATTTATTAAACTTATCTTTCTCATCTTTAAATTTATCGGCATCAGGCAAAGCAGGTTTTTTTTTTGTAATATTTGTCCATCCTTTATTTTCTATAAAATCTTTTGCACGTTCTACCCATTCTATTAACCCCGGTGATTCGGGTTTAATAGCACCTATAGGACAATCAGGAACACAAACGCCGCAATCTATACATTCATCGGGGTTAATGACTAACATAAAATCATCTTCCCTTTCACCTTCATAAAAACAATCTACAGGACATACTTCAACACAATCGGTATATTTACATTTTACGCATTCATCGGTTACAACATAAGTCATTTTATTATCTGTTTTTGATTTTGTCGATTAATATAGAAGTTCTTAAAAGTAATACTAATAGAAAATATAATATAAAACTAATAAACATGATAATTAAAGGCTTTAGCATTGAAGAGTGAATAGTTGGACTCCCTAGCCTTAAAACACTAGCAGGCTGATGCAGGCTATACCAAATATTTACCGAGAATTTTACTATCGGTATGTTAATCAGTCCGATAAGAGCAATAATAGAAGAAGGATTTTGTGCCTTTCTTATATTATCCGCACTATTCACTATAATAATATAGCTTAAATATAATAAAAATAATATGAGCATGGAGGTAAGTCTTGCATCCCAAACCCACCATGTCCCCCATATAGGTTTTCCCCATAAAGAACCTGTTACTAAACTAATCAAAGTAAAAGTAGCCCCAACGTAACTAGAAGCTACGGCTAGCAAATAGCTAATAGTAGTTTTCCATACTAAATAGCTAAAGCTGCATGCTGCCATGAAAACATAAACACCAAGAGCCATCCAAGAGGCAGGGACATGAACATACATAATGCGTACAAACTCACCTTGCTGATAATCTACCGGCGAAACTATGAGGGCTAAATAAAGACCTATAATCATCATTATGCAAGTAGATATAGCTAATATAGGTATTATAACCTTTGATAATTTATTAAAATAATAGGGGGTTAATAGTTTTAGCATGTTTTCTTACTTCTTTATGTCATTCTGTGGCTAGAAATAACAGTTCTTATCCTCTTAAAAAACTCTTTCATTAATAGCCCTGAATCTTCGGCAAGAATTCCGCTATATATTTCCGGCCTATGAAAACAAGCACTACTGTTAAAATATCGCAAATTACTTTCGACTGCTCCGTGCTTGGAATCAGAAGCCCCGTAAAATAAACGTTTTAACCTGCTATGAGCTATAGCTGCCGCACACATAGCACAAGGTTCTAAAGTAACGTAAATATCATAATCATTTAAATTTTTAGAAGATATAAGATTACATGCTTCATTAATAGCAATAATTTCAGCATGATAAAGAGCGTTATTTTTTTCTTCCGTATTGTTATGGGTACTAACAATAATTTTCTGATTTAACCTATCTACAATTACCGCTCCGACCGGGACTTCATTTTTATCAAAAGCAATCTTGGCTTGTTTTAAAGCTTGCTCCATGAAAAAATTATTAAAATTAGCTTCTTTATCTAACAATATATTCACGGTAATTTACGTGTTCTTCGATTCCAAAAGGATCTTGGTGGATAATTATTTCAGCCTCCGGAAATTCCTGCAATATTTCAAAAGCAATCTCATCGCTAATTTTATGAGCATTATAAAGCGACATATTGCCATCCATTTCCAGATGGCACTGGATAAAAGCTTTTTGACCGGCATATCTAGTTTTCATTTCATGCATACCTTTTGCCCCTAAATGGTTATTAACTATCGAGATAATTTTTTGTCTATCTTGTTCGGGTAATTCATGATCTACTAAATTTTTACATGCCTTTTTAAATAAAGAATAAGAAGAGTGAAATATATATAACGCAATAACTACACCAAATAATGGGTCAACAAACCAAAAATAATCACTTAAATTTATAGAGATAATTACTATAACATTAGTTAGTAAGTCCGTGAAATAATGAAGCTTATCGGCTTTTACTATTTCCGATCCTGTTTTTTTAATTACATAAGTTTGATAAAGCACTAAAATAATTGTTAAGAATATACATACATACATTACAGTAGTACCGTCGCTAATATTCTCCGGTTTTGTTTTTTCAAATAAAGATTTAACCGAAGCAAAGCCTACAAAAAAAGCTGAAGCAAAGAAAAATATCGATTGAGAAAAAATTGTTAAATCCTGCATTTTTTCATGCCCGAATCGATGATGATGATCCGGCGGTTGCAGGGCAAATCTTAAAGCTATTAGATTAATAAAGGAGGAAGTTATATCAAGCATTGAATCAATTAAAGAAGCAAGGATTGATTGCGAATCGGTAACAACCCAAGCATATAATTTTATACTTAAAATAATTAATGCCGTAGTAACCGATAAATAAGATGCCGATTTTATTAACCGATTACGGCTATTAGTATCCATGACAAATCTTTCCAATTTATTTTTTATAGTTTAACAAAGAAAATATAAAATTCAATTATAATGAGGTTCCGTGAACAAAATTAAAAATAATATTTTAAAATACAAATAATTTAAATTTTGTTTACAGAATCTAGTTTTAGCTTTACAAAATTCTAAAAACCATATACTTATTAAATTATATATTAATTTAGAGAGAATTATATGAAACTATTATCTAAAATTATGATTATAGCTCTTGCAGCTTCTATGTTACAAGCCTGTAACGGTCCGGGCGGTATGAATAAACAAGGTACAGGAACACTTCTTGGCGGTGCTAGCGGCGCATTACTTGGTTCTCAATTCGGTAAGGGCAAAGGACAGCTTGTTGGAGTAGGTGTAGGTGCATTACTTGGAGCAGTTCTTGGTGGACAAATCGGTGCAGGTATGGATGAGCAGGATAGAAGACTTGCAGAGCTTACCTCACAGAGAGCTTTAGAAACAGCTCCTAGCGGTAGTAACGTAGAATGGCGTAATCCGGATAACGGCAATTACGGTTACGTAACACCTAATAAAACTTATAGAAATAGCACTGGTCAATATTGCCGTGAGTACACTCAAACAGTTGTAATAGGCGGAAAACAACAAAAAGCATACGGTAATGCATGTCGCCAACCTGACGGACAATGGCAAGTTGTGAATTGATAGACAAAACGTCATTGCGAGGAAAATTACGAAGTAATTGCCGAAGCAATCTCAGGTATTTTATTATTTCATGAGATTGCCACGCAGCTTATGGCTGCTCGCAATTACGTTATAACAAAAGGAGCAACCTATGACTTTCATAATAACAAGTACAGCATTTAAACATAATGATCGCATTCCTGATAAATTTACTTGTAAAGGACAAAATGTTTCACCACATCTAGAATGGAGTAATGCTCCTTCAGATACTAAATCTTTTGCACTTATAATGGATGATCCGGATGCACCGGTAGAAATAGCACCGCCACACGGTATATGGAATCATTGGGTAATATATAATATTTCTGCTTCTATTACTAAGCTTTCAGAAGGACAAATAGATAGTAGTATTAAAATTTTAAATAATAGCTGGCAAGAAAAAAAATACGGCGGTCCTTGTCCACCTGCCGGAAAACCTCATCGTTATTTTTTTAAACTATATGCTCTAAATGATTATCTTGAGCTTGATGAGAATGCTAGCAAGCAAGATTTAGTATTAGCCCTGCAAAAACATTTACTTGCCGAGGCAGAACTAATCGGCATTTATTCTATTTAATGAATACTATTTATTGCCCACTGTGTCATCCTGTGGTCAAGCCACGGGATGACAGAAGTGAATTGACACATGCAAAAACCTATAATCGAGTTTCGTAACGTATCTAAAAAATTCGGTAATAAATTGCCGATAAATAACGTTAGTTTCACTGTCAAAAAACATAATATCACTACTTTAATCGGACCTAACGGTGCAGGTAAAACTACCATAGTACGATTAATGCTTGGGCTTGAAAAACCTACAAGCGGCGAGATTATAATTGATCCCAAACTAAAAATTGGATATGTACCGCAGAAGTTTGGATTAACCCCTGATTTACCTATTACAGTAAAAAAATTTTTAGAGTTGTTAGCACCGAGTAATTTTAATAACAATATTAAAGAGATAAACTCATTTATTGATTTGGAACATATAAAAGATCAAGAAATTTCTAAGCTCTCAGGAGGGCAGTTTCAAAAGGTAGTTCTTGCATGTTCAATAGTTAATAATCCCGACTTAATTATTTTAGATGAACCGTTACAGTCTTTAGACGTAACAAGCCAACAAGAATTTTATCAGCTTATTAATTTGATTCGTAAAAAGCTAAATATTACGGTTTTTATGATTTCTCATGATTTATTTACCGTAATAAAAAACTCCGATCAAGTGATATGCTTAAACGGTCACATATGTTGCAGCGGAATACCAAATGAAATAACTCCTAACTCTGAATTCTCAAATGCACTTTCTGCTCTAGGCTTCTATACCCACCACCATGACCATAAGCATTAGAATTCTAACTCATTTGTCTCCAAAAGGATCTCTCCTTATTAGCTATGTTATGCAAGAATTCTATTATACTTGAATTGTATTCCACGCTCACCTAAGCTTGTTCTGTAGCATCACCTATCACCTCTACTTTTAATGCATTGTGATCCGTATTATCGAACTGAGTTAAATCATTTTCATTTATATTACCTGATTCTTGTTGGCCTGTTATCACATTAAACAATTCTTTCGTAGTGAGCCTGGCCTTAGATAAGCTTTTTACCTTATAACTATTTTCAATAAAGAGTTTCTGCTGACCTACTTCCATAGCAAGTAATTTTTTTATACTAAGACCGTCGTCAATTAAGATTTTTACCCACAAACTATTTTTAATAACTAAGTCTTGCTGACTTGGTTCCATTGCAAGTAATTCCTTCACACTAACACCAGCGTCAGTCAAACTTTTTATATATAGTCATTTTCACAACAAAGAATTCTTGTTTATCGTTTTCTATATTTGAAATTTGTGCAAAAGTAAAACCTATTTTAAGCAACGATATTTCCTCTTCTGTTAAATCTCGGTTAATTTGCTTACTTATTATAATTTGTTGTAGTAATTTATTATCAGTTTTAGCTCTTCAATAGTAGAATATTGATTAACCTGGTTATTAGCATTCTTTCCTAAGTTTAATTCTATTGTTGGTACTTCTCTTGTAATAGGATAAACATTTGTTGCATCGCCATATATAAATCTTGTTCCATTGGTTTTGGATGAAGTATAGTGCTTATATCAAGTTTAGGAGTTTGTCCGCCACATCCTACATATAAATTTAATGCTTGTTTTCGTAATGCTTCTCTCAATTTATTTATTATAGGTACAAATAATAATTTATCTTCTTTCCCTAAATGCTCAAATGAATCTAGTACCATAGAAGTAGCTTTTTCATTCTTTTTTCCCTCTCCAGCAAGCCAAGCATATGACTAAGCTCTTATATTTCCTTTATCATCCGTAATTATATAAAAACCGGCATTTGCTTTACTCATACCGTCTAAAACACATCTTTCAGAATCATGTCCTATAGATTGGTAAGAATTACTAAATTTACCAAGCATAAAACCTCTCATATCATCGGCAGGTAATTTAGAAAAATTAGCTAAATTTTTTGCATGTAATTTATTTTCTTCTGATAATTCTTCTTCGTTGTACTTATAAGATTCTTTAATTACTATTTCAGTTACTTGATTTACTAATTCTTTAAATCATTTTTAGTTATCTGCTGAAAATCATTTAATTTATTTTCTTTAAGAATTTTTTGAAATTTTTCAGTTTTTTCCAGTAAGTGTGCATTACTGAAAATATATAATGAGTCTCTTCCAGATTTATTTAAAATTTGAAAAAATTCTAATGTTTTGGAAGACAATTTTTGTGGTAAATTAAATTGAAAACTCAATTCTATTGTTTCTTTTGTATCATAATTAACAGTTTTTAAGTAACTTTTTATATCTTCTAAATTTCCAAAGTAAGTAGATAATTTTTTTTCTAAAAAATTTAAACCGTCATTCTCCGTATATAAGTCAGCGATTATTTGACAATATGGCAATACTTCCTTACATAGTTCTTTACTAATAAGATTTTTTTAAGGCGTGTATTTGTACTTAAATATTGCTTATGTATTTTTTCAAAAACATAATTAGTATTTAATTGATCAAAATTATTTTCTAATAATTCTTTTAATGTATCACTAGACTTTTTATTAAAGCCCTCTTTATATAATACATGAATATTTGCCAATAATATTTCAGCATCGTTTTGGTTTATTCCAGCTTTTTTTAAAGTCATGGGATTACTTTTAGCATTTTCTTCTGAGGTTGTTATGGCCTTTTCTAAATTAATTTTTTCTTTTGGATTACTAGCTTTCGCTAGTTTTTTGTTTAATTGTTCTAAGCGTTTCTTCGGATCTTTTTTATCATCTATCCATTCTTCGGTAGTTAATAAATTATAAATTTTTTTCAATACTATTAACTGTAACTTTCATTAATTTCTTCTCTTATAATTATTCTACAGAAAACCATAAAACATGGTAATAACCACAAAATATGATAATTTTTAGAAAATAGCAAGGATTAGATTAATTTTTCTTAACGAAATCAAGAGATGAGTGTTAAGGATAATTTAGAAATACATCAAATATTGCTTTAAATATCTACCGGTATGGCTTTCCTCACAGGCAGCGATGTCGGCAGGGGTGCCACATACAACTATCTTACCGCCTTTGTCACCACCTTCAGGACCGACGTCAATAATATAATCTGCAGTTTTTATAACATCTAAATTATGCTCGATAACTAAAACGGTATTGCCCATATCAACAAGTTTATGTAACACTTTTAACAATTTATTAATATCGTCTATATGTAATCCTGTAGTCGGTTCATCAAGTATATAAAGCGTTTTACCGGTTGAACGTCTTGATAATTCTTTAGCAAGCTTAACGCGTTGTGCTTCACCACCTGAAAGAGTAGTAGCAGACTGACCGATTTTAATATAGCCTAGACCCACTTCATTTAAGGTAATTAATTTTTCATAGATTAACGGTATTTTTTCAAAAAACTGCATCGCATCTTCTACAGTCATCATCAAAATATCGGCAATAGATTTACCTTTATATTTTATTTCAAGTGTTTCTCTATTATATCTGTGACCGCTACAAATATCACACTTTACATATACGTCAGGTAGGAAATGCATCTCTATTTTTATTAGCCCGTCACCTTGGCATGCTTCACATCTACCACCTTTAACGTTAAACGAAAATCTGCCTACTTTATACCCTCTAGCTCTTGATTCAGGTAATTCCACAAACCAATCCCTAATATGGGTAAAGGCACCTGTATAAGTCGCAGGGTTTGAACGAGGAGTTCTACCTATTGGAGATTGATTAATATCGATAATTTTATCAATATATTCAAGTCCTTTTAACTCTCTATATTTGCCGGGAAATACTTTGCTAGTTGGCTCTAAATGCTTTAGAACCGCTTTATATAGAGTATAAATCATCAAGCTTGATTTACCGCTTCCCGATACTCCCGTTATAGCGGTAAAAGTACCAAGCGGAATTTTGATATCAACATTATCTAAATTGTTGGAAACCGCCCCAAGTAATTCAATTGCCCTATTATCATGCCCTACTCTTGTTTCAGACGGCACTTTGATTGTTTGACGACCGCTTAGATACCTACCTGTGATACTTTCTTCAAAATTCTTTATTTCTTCAGCATTTCCTTCCGCAATAACACGACCGCCGTGAATACCAGCTCCCGGTCCTATATCAATAATATGGTCTGCTTCATATATTGTTTCTTCGTCATGCTCGACTACCAAAACGGTATTACCCAGATCTCTAAGCCTTTTTAGTGTCTCAATTAATCTTGTATTATCTCGTTGATGAAGACCGATAGACGGCTCATCAAGTACATATAAAACACCGCTCAGTCCTGAACCTATTTGAGATGCAAGACGAATACGCTGACTTTCCCCCCCCGATAAAGTACCTGCTTCTCGTGATAACGTTAGATAATCAAGCCCGACATTCATAAGAAATTTTAATCTCTCGGTAATTTCTTTGAGTATACGCTCAGCAATAAATAATTGCTTTTTATTTAATTTTTCTTCTAAGTGACTAAACCATTTTTGCAAGGCTGCAATACTCATACCTGCTACTTCGCCTATATGAAAATTTGCTATTTTAACGCATAATGCTTCGTCTTTTAATCTAAACCCTGAACAAGCAGTACATTTATGCTCTGACTTAAATTTAGCTAGTTCTTCTTTAATTAAAACCGATTCTATAGTACGGTCCTTTTCTTGCAAACTTGGTATTATACCGGCAAAAGGTTGTTTTATTATTTGCGTTTTAGAACCATCGTGAAATTCAAACTTTATTGCCTCTTCTCCTGAACCTTCAAATAAAATATCCTTAACATTTTGTGATAAACTTACAAAAGGTACTTCAATAGAAAATTTATAATGATCGGCAAGAGCCTTTAATGTCTCTAGGATAAATTTAGAAGCTGTACTACCCCAAGGCACTATTGCACCGTCTTTAATAGAAATTCTTTGATCCGGAACTATTAAATCTCTATCAAAGAAAAACTCCTTACCTATCCCTTCACATTTAGGACATGCTCCAAAAGGGCTATTAAAAGAAAAGATTCGAGGCTCTATTTCAGTAAGCTGAAAACCCGATACCGGACAAGAATATTGCTCGGAAAAAGTAATACGCTGATTTTTTTCAAACTCGCTCTTAACTGCTGGCGGTAATTCTACAATTTCCAAATAAGTAATACCCTCAGCAAGATTTAACGAACTCTCTAAGCTATCTGCAAGTCTATTACCTAAACTTTCGTCTAGAACTATTCTATCAACGATCACTTCTATATTATGCTTCTTATTTTTATCAAGTTTCGGTAAATCATCAATTTCGCAAACTTCTCCGTTAACTATTAATTTCTGAAAGCCTTGCTTTTTCAGATTCATAATTTCACGCTTGAACTCACCCTTATGTCCTCTAACAATAGGAGCGAGTAAATATATTTTCGTACCCTTAGGTAGTTCATTAATTATATCTACCATCTCGGAAACTGTTTGGCTATGTATCGGAAGACCGGTTGCCGGAGAGTAAGGAATACCCACCCTTGCATATAATAACCTAAGATAATCGTAAATTTCTGTTATAGTTCCAACCGTAGAACGTGGATTTTTGGAAGTAGTTTTTTGGTCAATTGCAATAGCAGGCGATAATCCGGAAATAGATTCTACATTAGGTTTATTTTGTAAATGTAAGAATTGCCTTGCATATGAAGATAAACTTTCAACATATCGCCTTTGACCTTCTGCATAAATAGTATCAAACGCTAAAGAAGACTTGCCTGAACCGCTAAGACCGGTAATAACAACAAATTTATTCCTTGGAATATTAACATTTATATTTTTTAGATTATGCTCTTTAGCACCGCGCACCTTAATATATTCTTGGTTCATAATCACTTCACTACAAAATTTTTGAGATATTTTTTAAAAAACCTGTAGTATTATAGGCTCTTTTATTTTATTATTGCAATAATAATATTTTAAAGTAGGTAGTAATCTATGGCAGGTAGTTTAAATAAAGTAATATTAATAGGTAATGTAGGGCGTGATCCGGAAATGAGAACTACGGGCGAAGGGAAAAAAATCATTAATCTTTCCTTAGCAACAACCGAAACTTGGAAAGATCGCATTACCAGCGAACGAAAAGAACGAACTGAATGGCATAGAGTAGTGATATTTAGTGAAGGGTTAGTATCTGTTGTAGAACGCTATGTCACAAAAGGTAGCAAATTATATATTGAAGGTTTATTGCAAACCCGTAAGTGGAATGATAATTCAGGTCAAGAAAAATATACCACGGAAGTTGTGTTACAAAACTTTAATTCACAATTAATATTATTAGATAGTAAAAACTCTCATAATCATACTCAAGATTCAGGGTATAGCGAATATAAACATCCTGAAACTAAAAATTATTCCTTTGACCATAGCGACTTAGACGACGAAATACCGTTTTAATCAAAATTGTTATGAAAAATTTTATTTGGGCAATAATATTTTTAATACCAATATTTCTTTCAGGATGTTCTACTATTCATGATGTAGCTAGCAGGGTAAAGCATTCGCAAGATATAGCAACTCAAAATAACTTTCAGATGAGGCTAGTAAACGGTGGTGATTTTACTCTTACTACTTATCAGCGTATTACCGACCGTAACCTACCTTTTGTATTCTATATTGAGGGAGATGGACATCTTGCGGATGGATCTGCTAATTCCGACAACCCTACTCCCGTTAATCCGATGCTCTTAAAGCTTGCTACAATGGATAAAAGACCGAATATTGTTTATATAGCAAGACCTTGCCAATATACTCCTTTAGAAATGAACTCAAAATGCATTAGCGATTATTGGTTAGATAAAAGAATGGGGCAGGAAGTCGTAGATTCAATTAACAATGTCATAAATATTATCAATAACGGACAAAAATTTAGCTTAGTCGGCTTCTCCGGTGGCGGCGGGCTTACAATATTAATTGCCGCTCAAAATAGTAATGTTAAAGATATTATGACGATTGCCGGTAATTTAGATACTAAAAAGTTTGATAAATATCATAATTATCGTGGTTACTTAGTTAAATCCTTAAACCCGATAAATTATGCAAAACAGGTTAATAATATCCCTCAATTACATCTCTCCGGCATGGATGACAAAAGAGTCCCGCCTTTCATAGCAGCACTTTACGTAAAAACAAGTAACTCACCGTGTGTAAAAAAGCAAACTTTTCCTAATATTTCTCATGCAAAAGGTTGGGATAAAGTTTGGTCTAATATATTAGATATTCCTCTGATTTGTAATTAGGCATTAGGAAATATTATTAATTTATATTCAAGCACTTATCATGGCTTTTGCCCTTAATGTTATGCCGGCTGTACCAAATTATTTTAGACATTTTCCAATCTTTAAACGTTTTACTGCCGTAACATTTACATATGCTGTATCAGCTGCTTGTATGTATGTTATTAGCTCTTTTGGTTTTCTTCATTTAATAAAAACCTTTGGAAACTGGAGAGTATTAATTATTATGATTCTAACAAGTATTGGATTTGGTATATTTCATTTTGAAAAATTGGAGAAAGAAAGTGGAAATTATCCGACAAAATCTTTTGCTCCTTCTCCGGTGATGTCTGCTTAATTGATAAATATTTATAGCAGGTTTCCTGTAATATCTCTTAGTTTAAGACACTCAGCAAAAATTATAAAATTGCGGTATTATTAGAGAATTAAAGGAAATAATCAGAAGTTTTAATAGTTAATAATAATTATAATCTATAATATTGCCGACGTTTCACTAAGCCTTGCAGCTTAAGACCGCCTTTAGCACGCATCCATCGCAGTAACTCGTTAGCAGCGTTTGCATATTCACCTCGGTTTAGCTTTTACCGCAATGTTGATGCTTGAAATGCCCCAGCCCCACAGTTGAAAATAAACGAGATTAAGGCGGCTTGTTGGTTTTCGGTTAATGGCATACCCTAGTGGACGATTATCAACACATTTACCAGCTTCGAGTAATTATTCTTTATCTTTCTACAGATCCTCGCTTGCTTTTTTGCTATATATTCTTGGGAGTAGTAATAGAATGAGGAAGGGAAGATTTATGTTTGTTAACAGTAGCCCTTATGCGTTCTAGTGTTTGTTTAGTATTTTTATTAGCATGTGTTATAGCATCCATATAAATACCTACTTCTTTCTGTTCTTTTTTGCAAACTTCTTTATTTCCTATGTTAGCCAAAGCTTTAAAACTATGTTTTATAACTTGTCCAATATTTTTAAAAACATGCGAATTATCTTTTTTAGCTGTTTCTTTGCACCATATATCTAGATTCTCTAATTCTTTTTTGATTTCTTGAGAAATTGCTTTTTTGTTTTCAGGATTTTCCTTCCCTTTTTCATAAGTATTAATAATCATTTCTTCTTTTAATCCATTATTAGCTTCATTAAGCAAATTTTCATATTTATGTCTACATATGGAGCTATACTTGTAATATCATGATTATTAAATATTAGTTAACACAAAAGAAATTAAAGCTTAAATTAATAAACTTGAGAAATATTTTTAATTAAATTATTAATATTTCGTTTTATAAGGTGATAAATTTACTATTTAAAAGAAAGAGAAAAGCTGCTTAGTTTAGAGACTTGGTGAAAGACAATTAATATTCAGTTAAACATTCAAAAGCTTGATTTTATGCTACATCTGCGGTTTGATACGTTTGTAGAAATACCGAAAAAAATAAAGAATGGCGCACCCTAAAGGATTCGAACCTCTGACCCACAGATTAGAAATCTGTTGCTCTATCCAGCTGAGCTAAGGGTGCTAAACATTTATGGTAAACGTTATATCAGTTTAAGCAAAGTTTTTCAAGGATTCTTTTTTTATTAAAAATAATAAGCAAATATGATAAAAAATATTCATGGATAAATTCTACAATTACAATTCTTCTTCACATCAGGCTTTACTTAGTTTTAAAGTAAAGCCTAATTCTAAACAAAATCTAATTAGCAATTTTGTAACTATTAATAATATCCCATATCTAAAATTATCTATAAAAGCAATACCGGAACAAGGTAAAGCGAATGAAGAAATCATAAATTATTTAGCAAAAAAATGGAAATTATCACGCGGTAATATCGAAATTATTAAAGGTCATACTCATAGCTTAAAAACGATATTAATAAAAAATATTAATGAAGACTATTTAAATTTGATTATTAATTCCTATATTAAATAAGGTGCTGTTGTTACTAGACTTTCAATGTCATTCCCGCCTATGCAGGAATCCAGTTTATATTTATTATTTTCTAGATTCCTGCTTCCACAGGAATGACATAAGCAGTCATATGACGAAAAAATAATTTATTAACTGGAATAATTATGACACAAGAAAAAAAGAAATTTGATGCCGAGGTTGGCAAGATTTTAAATTTAATGATTCACTCTCTTTATAGTAATAAAGAGATTTTTATGAGGGAGTTAGTTTCCAATGCTTCGGATGCTTGTGATAAATTACGTTATTTATCTCAAAGTAATAGTGAATTAGTAGCTGGCGATAGCAATTTTAAAATTACAGTTAAAGTCGATAAAGATAACGGACAAATCATTATCCGTGATAACGGCATCGGCATGAATAAAGACGATTTAATTGAAAATCTCGGTACTATTGCAAGATCGGGTACGGCAAATTTTCTTAAAAGCCTATCCGGTGATTCTAAAAAAGACAATATGCTAATCGGTCAATTTGGTGTTGGATTTTATTCAAGCTTTATGGTAGCCGATAAAGTGACTGTAACCTCAAGAAAAGCTGGGGAAGATAAAGTCCATATTTGGGAATCAGACGGGCTTGGTGAATATACTGTCTCAGATTCAGATAAAAAGTTCACAAGAGGCACGGAAATCGTTTTACATATCAAAAAGGAAGAAGATACATTCCTTGATCATTTTAGATTAAAACACATCGTTAAAAGCTATTCCGATCACATAGCAGTACCGATATATTTCTTTGATGAAGCTGGTAATAATGAAATCCAGCTTAATTCAGCTTCTGCATTATGGACAAGACCGAAATCGGAAATTACGGAAGAACAATATAAAGAATTCTACAAAAGCCTATCTTATGCCGTTGATGACCCTTGGATAACTATGCATAATAAAAACGAGGGAGCTATAGAATTTACTAACCTACTTTTCATTCCATCAAACAAAACATTTGATTTATTCCATCCTGATCGCAAAAGGCGAGTAAAATTATATATAAAAAGAGTATTTATATCTGATGAGAATATAGATTTAATCCCGTCATATTTAAGATTTTTACGAGGCGTGGTTGATTCAGAAGATTTACCATTAAATATTAGCCGTGAATCACTGCAGCATAATAGCGTGCTTGAGAAAATCAAAAATGCTATTACAAAAAGAGTGCTTGGCGAGCTTAGAAAAAAGAAAGAGGAATCACCTGAAGAATATAATAAGTTTTGGGCTAATTTCGGCGGTGCTTTAAAAGAGGGTTTATGTGAGGCTACTACCGACCATGAAAAATTATTAGAGGTATGCATATTCAGAAGTGCCTTGCATAATAAAATGATCAGCCTTGACGAATATATAGCGAATTTTAAAGAAGGGCAGAGTACTATATATTATTTAAGCGGTGATAACCCCGATAAATTACTTTCAAGCCCACAAATCGAAGGGTTGTTAAGTAAAAAAATCGATGTATTACTTTTTACCGATACAGTGGATGATTTTTGGGTAAATGTTAATAGCACATATAAAGAACATGCTATTAAATCAGTGACAAGAAGCGATATCGATGTAGAGCAAACTACTTCACAATCTGAGGAGAAAAATACAGATAGTAAAAAATCCGATGATGAATATAAATTGCTAACAGATTATTTTAAAGAAACACTAGGGGAGTTGGTAAAAGAAGTTAAGATCTCTAAAAAACTTACTTCAAGTCCTGCTTGTCTTGCCGTTAGCGACGCTGCTATGGATATTCGTATGGAGAGATTTTTGATTGAGCAGAAACAAATAGCTAATGCCTCAGCTAAAAATCTAGAGTTAAACCCTAAAAATAAAATCATAGAGAAAATCTTTAACGACTTAAAAGCAAATAATAAAAATAATGAAGAATTGGTTAATCTAATATTTGATCAAGCCTGTATTTTAGAGGGTGAACCGGTTGCTGATACAGGTGCATTTTCAAAGAGATTAAACGATATTGTACAAAAAGCCATATTATAACTTTAAACTTTTTTAATTTTAATGTAGAATAGTTGCAAACGTGAATTTGTTGTTCTGTTCGATGTCATTCCCGCGTAGGCGGGAATCCAGAAAGAACATTTAAAATATCCGATTATAGAATTTTATAATTAATAAAATGGATTCCCGCCTACGCGGGAATGACATCGAGAAAATGTCTTATTACGATATTATATTTAGCAAACATATAGATAAGATCAAAAGCGAAGGAAGATATCGAGAATTTAAGGCCTTAAAAAGACAAGCCGATAATTTTCCTTTTGCAGAACACGCTAATAAACAAATAGTTATGTGGTGCATTAATGACTATTTGGGTATGAGTAAACATGCAAAAGTAATGCAAGCTTCTATAGATGCCTTGCTAAAATACGGTGTTGGATCAGGCGGAACTCGCAATATCGGCGGTAATAATATCGCCATTCTT
>NZ_AWXL01000029.1:0-19874 GCF_000485845.1 Rickettsia gravesii BWI-1
GCTTCGTACGAAGCATTATTTATTTATATTGTGATTTATCAGAATATTTTGATACAATTACTGCAATATATTAATATAGCTAAAATATTATTTGTAGATAACAAAGATCACCCTATCATTAATGAATTCTTAAAACTTTCTAATAAGTCTAAATTACGTAAAAAGAATACTATCTAACAAGAGCTATATATGAATACATTAACAAACACAGATAAACCTAAGCTAAAGCTTAATTTTGGTGCAAAACCATTAACTCTTAATACTAACGCTACATCTTTAGTGCCAGGTCTTGCATCTAAGAAAGTCGTGGTCTTTGAGAAACCTCGAGAAGACGACATAGCTCCTGCAAAAGTAGGCAAAGCTGGTAGCAATGCGTGCAAATCTGATGCAAGTAGTATGTCTGATAATCCTCTCCAAAAAGAAGCAGCTACAGATGCTCCTAAAGCTAAAAGCAAGGATGAAAAGAAGAACAAAAAACAAGAAGCCGCAGCAAGTAATAAGGTGGTAGCAAGTCCCGAAGAAATCATGAAAGCGAAGATTAAAAGACACAAAAAGGAATACTTTAGCATCTTAACTAAATTGCAGACTGATTATCCTACTGATTATCCTGAATGTTTCTCTAAAGACATCAAGCTTCTAGCTATCGGTATCCATCTTGAACTAAAGAATATATTAAATGGCAAGTTTCCTAATAATCAATTAAGTAGATTTTTTCATAGATATTGTGGTAGTTTTAAATATAAAGAGAAGCTGGTAGAAGGAGCTCAGAGATTTAATCTTGATGGATCACCTGCAACGTTAGTGACTAAAAAAGAAATACCGCCTATAATTAAGAAGCCGAAGTTTGTTAAGAAGCCTAATAATGTTGCTAATGCTGCAAAAACTGTTAGCAACGAAATACAACCGACATAATGAATGAAAAAAATATTAGTAATAACGAGCAAATAGACCTTCGTGCAAATAGCGATGCTTCTGAGCGTCCAAGACATGATGAATTATTTAAAAAGGTCATGAGTGAGCCTGTAGCTGCTCGTGAGTTTCTAGAACATTATTTACCAGTATCATTTCAAAACAAGATTAATCTAAATAGTATTAAAATAGAAAAAGAAAGCTTTATGACTGAGGACTTAAGAAAAAGACTCAGTGATGTTGTTTATTCTGTTTCTTTAAAAAATGATAATATTAAAGATAGTACTACTGAAAGTGTCAATAATGACAAAGCTTACGTATACGTTCTGATAGAACATCAGTCTAATAGTGATTACTGGATTGCCTTTAGACTGTGGCAGTATATGCTTTTATTATGTGAAAGACATAAAGATGCAAATAAAAAGAATAAGCAAGAAAGAGATAAACTACCTCTAATATGTCCTATCGTAGTATATGCAAATGATAAGCCTTATAATGCTCCAAGGAGTTTTTGGGAGTTATTTGAAGATAGTAAGACTGCCAAAGAGCTCATGTCGCATGAATACTTACTTGTTGATTTGCAAAAACAAAGTGATGGTGAAATAGAGCAAAAGAAGCATCTTGGTATGATGGAGTATATGCTTAAACATATCAAGGCTCGGAATATCTTAAATCTTTGGCAAAGTTTACTTGAGAAGTTTGAAAGTAGTATTGAAGTAGATAAGAAAAATGGCTTTATTTACATTAAGTGGTTATTGTGGTATAGTGATGCTAAGGTATCTGAAGATAAACAAGTAGAGCTTGCTAAGATTATAGCAAAACATCTAAATAAAACAGATCAAGAGGAACTTATGAGAACTATTGCTGATAAATATATTGATGAGGGTATTGCTCAAGGCATGCAGATTGGTAGAACCGAAGGTATACAGATTGGGGAAGCTAAGAGAACTATGGAAGTAGCTAGAAATATGCTTACTGCTAACTCCGATATTTCTTTTATCTCTAAAGTCACTGGGCTCTCCATCTCTGAAATCAACAACCTTATTAAAAACAAATCCTAGCTATTCTTTTTGGAAAGTAGGGATTACTACTTTCCAATGCATCTTAATCAATTCTTCTCTCTAGTTTCTTGTATTTGCACAATACTTAATTTTTATCTCTCTAAACTTGACGGTGCACTTTTGTGCTATTGAATTTCTACCTTTTAATACTTATATTTTAAGTGTGAAGCCTTACTTAAGTAGGTTCACAAATCTTATATATTATATAAATCCTAAGAGGTATGTATGTTATATAACAATATCAAATCATATTTTTTATCTTGTATTATTATACTCTTATTTACTAACCCAGTTATTGCAGCTGATAATGTTAGTAAAACTGATAACAAGACTCAGAATATTTATCTACGACATCCCCCAGATTTACGTCCTTTTTCTGTTTTCGATTACTACTTGGATAGTATGTTTAATCATAGACTATCTACATATAGCTCTAGTTCTATAAGAACTAAATTTATTACTAAAGATAAACAATATAGCCTAATATTAGAGGTACCAGGGTATGATAAAAGTCAAATCAAAGTTAAAGTAAGTAGTAATAAATTATTTGTTACTGGAAATATAGAAAAAGATAATAAATCTGATACTTCAGATGATGCAAAGCGAAATTTCAATTATGTCATTTCTTTATATGAGGATGTAGATCAAAATAATATTTCTTCAAACTTAAAGAATGGTATCCTAACTATTACTCTACCTCGTATTGAGGTTAAAGAGAAAGATGCAAAAGAAATTCCTATCCAATAGGTAATAATATTTATTTAAATTTTGCTTAACTATTATTAATAAACATTATTTATTGAACTTATGGAGGTACTTATGTCTTTTAATTTACCACGTATTAGAAATAAATCAGAATTACAAACTAATGCTAATAAACGAAGTTATGTTGATGATATTTTTAATAACTTCTTTAATGAAATAGCTTCATTTTCTTACCCCGTCTCTTACAATGATAGAATGTTAACGCCTAGAATAGATATTACTGAAAATGAATCTGAATATAATCTAGAGGTGGAGTTACCTGGTGTAACACAAGATAATATTGATCTCAAAATAGATAGTAGTATCCTAACTATTGAAGGGAAAAAGGCACAATCTGCTGAGAAAAAAGATCATAATTATCATATGCAAGAACGCTATTATGGTTCTTTCTCCCGCTCTATTAGTCTACCATCTAATGTGGATGAAGAACATGTAGAAGCAAACTTTAAGGATGGTATATTGTCTATAAAAATACCTAAAAAAGAACAAAGTAAAGCTAAGAAAATTAAAATATCCTAACTATTCTTGATGGAAAGTAGTTAAAGCCTACTTTCCATCTGTATCTTTACTTAATTTGTAAACGTTCATATTTGATCTGACATATTAAGATTGAAATTAGAATAGTTTATGTATATGTAGAAACCTAAGAAGTTAGTAATCATAATGATCAAAAAATAATCAAACCAAAATTAGGATTATTAGAACTTGCGAAACAACTTGGTAGTGTAAGCACAGCATGTAAAGTAATGGGCTATTCAAGAGATAGCTTTTACCGATTTAAAGAACTGTATGAGATGGGCGGAGAAGCAGCTCTTGTGGATATGAGTCGTAAGAAACCTATAGTGAAGAATCGCGTATCAGAACATATAGAACAAGCAGTAATAAATCTTGCTATAGAAAATCCGGCTCTTGGTCAGCTTCGTGCAAGCCAAAAACTAATGAAGCAAGGTATTATAGTTTCGTCTAGTGGTGTACGTTCTATCTGGCTACGCAATGATCTTGAGACTCTAAAGAAACGACTCAAAGCTTTAGAAGCTAAATCTGTACAGGACGGTATCTTACTGACAGAAGAACAACTAGCTGCTTTAGAAAAAGCAAAACAAATTAAAGATGCACATGGAGAAATCGATACTCAGCATCCAGGTTATTTGGTGCACAAGACACCTATTATGTCGGTAATATGAAAGGAGTAGGTAGAATATACCAACAAACCTTTATTGACACTTATTCCAGAGTGGCTATTTGCAAACTCTATACTGTGATATTTTAAATGATAAGGTAATACCTTTCTTTAATAATCATGATGTATCACTACTGAGAATCCTTACAGATAGAGGAACGAAATATTGTGGCAAGGTAGAACATCATGCTTTTGAGTTATATTTGGCTATAGAAAATATTGATCATACTAAAACTAAAGCTCGTTCTCCTCAAACTAATGGAATATGCGAAAGATTACATAGAACTTTAAAAGATGAGTTTTATGATATAGCTTTCCGTAAAAAGATTTATAGCTCATTATAGGATTTACAGATTGACTTAGATCAATATTTAAATAAATATAACACCACTAGACCTCATTCTGGAAAGTTCTGTTATGGAAAAACTTCTATGCAAACTTTCAAGGATAGCATTAAAATTGCTCAAGATAAGTCTATTAACTCTTACTTGTCTGACAGCTCTTTTGCTGCTTAAGGCTCTGTCCAAATAAGTGTGTAAATTTCTCAAAGGTTATATTTGGTAATTGATTATATGACTAGAAAATGGTCTATGCCTGTCCCAAATTGGAACGCGGCTATGGCACATTTTTTAATTAAATTTGAAGAAAGAATATAGGGCTTTGAAAAAATTTACACAGTTAATTGGAAAGACTCCTGCTTAATCAATCCTTATCTGTTAGATTAAGTGTAGTGTTTTACACTTAATTCTTCGTTCTAGTTTCTTGTATTTGCTTTTTTTGCTCTATGATGTTTTTAATTCTTCTCTTCGGCTTTTGTAACAAATTCTGTTATCTTGATTTAATGTTTCTTCTGTTACTGGCATTACTACCTTAGCGTTTAAATTAGCTGCTTGAGCGTTGTAGTTTCGGGATCTATGGTCTTGCAAGTTTTGATGTTGTGATTTCATTGCTAATAAGATTTATTTGATGATTTAATTTAATTGGTCAAAAGCTATTCTAAATTCAAAGTGAACTATATTCTGGTACGTCACTATTTAGACCAACTATAGCTATTAGGCTTTGCGCTAATCCTTCCATTGCACGCAGAGGCAACTTAAATACATATCTCAATGACAATAATGAAACAATCGCAGAGTCTGTATATTTTATTTGACCGTCTCTAGAACGTTGTGAAGTTTTATCATATTTGACATACCACAAATCTGCAAAATTCTTATCTATAAATAATGTTAGCCTGCCTCTATTCACTAAATTCTCGTTGTACTGCGACCAGTTTCGAGTGCACTTAACCTTCTGTGATAACACACGAATATTCAATACTTTAAAATACTGTCTAAATACCATATTTTAAATCATTTGACTCCTAATATTTCCTACACATCCTGATTCATTCAACAACACAGAAAAAGTGCGTTATACACATTTAAATGCTCACATTTTAACATACTCCACGCTCTTAATACCTACACTACTTGCCAATCTTCGTATCACATACGAGTAGTTATTACGCATAAAGTCCGCCATGAACCTTGTAGGCATTGTTAGCGTCAAGGTTTTTGTTTCCTGGCACCCAACGGCTACTGCTTTAGAGAACCACACATTGTCTATATTCTCACCTAACTCTTCTATTAACCCTTTCCTGATTTTGTGCCATACATTGTCTTTTTCAACGGTATCTAATTCCTCTTCCTTACCAACAACCGTGTTATTAGAGATAACAGAGGATTTTGTGATTTCAGAGTATTGTATTTCTTCTTTTGCCTCTGTGCCATTTCTTTTTCCTTTATCCTGTGCATCATATCCTACATCCTCTGTCTCCTGAACATAATACCCATTAATACCATGTACTGCTTCTAGCTGCTCACCTAATATTTCTATTTGTCTCTCGCTTAAACCAATACTACTAGGAACTAATGCAGTTATAAAGCTATGATCATGGTTTTTCTTAAATTCTACCTGAGTTAGTATCTTGTATGCCACTTCGCTGTTAAATCGCCCTGCTATCTTCTTTTTGGCACACATCTCTTTACTGGTATCCAAGGAGCTCTCTATTTGATTTAAGTATTTCTCATATTCAAGTATGTTCTTCTCTTCTGTACCTATGTTACAGCCAAACCTAAATGTTGTATGATTCACAAGAGGTCCTTGGTGCTTCTCGTTGGCTAAGATCTTCTCCATGTAGCTTAAGAAGGTGAATTTGTTCTTAAATCTCTTCTCTGGATATTTGATGTAGAGTTTTAACAGTAACTGGTTTACGAAGTTAGTGCTAAATTCTCTATTTGCTCTAGAGTTCAGTATACTTATGTCTTTTTCAGATATTGGGTAGAAATGCCTTAGTTCTTTTTGTTCAGATACATTCTTGCTTTTACTAGAATTATCAAAAAAAGAAGAATTATTATAAAATTCAGATGAAGACAAGCAAAGCTTGTCTTCAAAAAACTCTTCTTTGTAGTGTGTCTCAGAATTTAAAGTAGAACTTGAACAAGATATAGATGATTCTTTAGAATTTGCATCTATATAATCTATATCTTTATTCTGTATTATTATATCTTTATTATTAAGGGCTGTTTTTTTGATTATGCTAGGCTGCTTTTTTGACCATACCGTTTTAAGAACCTCATAGGTATCAGCAAAAGTCGAAGAATTACTACCTTGTAACTTGTCATGATTAATACTATCATTTTTACCATCGCTACTACTTACATCATCTATATAATTTCGATAGTTCATATGGTCCTCATCATTCATATCACCACTTTCTAATTCCTCCTCATGAAACCTTTTAAGTTTATCAAGGTTAGTACTGGAAATAGGAAATACTAAAGGATTAATAGATATGACAAAAATAGATTTGTCATATCTATTACAATCAATGTCGTTTGTTCTTGTGTATTTATGTTCTACTTTTAGAAAGAAGTTATCACCTTGTTGTTTGACATATCTAAATATCCTATCAAGAGTACTACGACTTATGTTATTCTTTTTCATCAATTCACGAGATGTAGCAGAAAAAGAAAGTTTTTGAGTTAAATCAATAAAATTACCCTGGCTATCATAGAAACTACTATTAACACTTTTTTGTCTAAAGTTCCTATAAGCGGACATAATACAGTTTAAGAAGAATAATTTGTATTTAGGAGGCACATTATCTTTAAATAGATGTTTCATAAATTCTAGCTCAATTGGAATAAATAGTTTAGTTCTAAGTATATGATCAAGGTTAGATTCATAATCTAATTTAGAACTATCACTAATTTTTAAGTTAGCTGGTGAATCTTTAATTCTTGCATATAATTTATCAGGAAGAATAGGTATTAACTTATTAGCCTTGTCCATACCGTTGTTTCTTTTTCTTCTACAGACTTTAAGTAGTCCTAAAGACTCAAGTTTAGCTGTCATCTTTAAAATAAAAGCTCTCATATTAGCATTACCTAAGAGATTTGCAGTATCACAAGAAATATCAACACCAAGAATTTTAGCAAGTTTCAAAGATGGATAGGTAATAGAAGAATTACCTTTTCTTAGTTCTAGTTGGTACAATGAAACAATTTGTAAGAAAAATAATATGTCTCGTGGTGACAACGAGTCGTCTTGATTAGAGGATTTATTTAGATTTTTATCTGAATCACATAAGAAATGTAAAATATTTGTATAAGTGTTGCGTTTATGCAACGAGAAATTAAATAATTCTTGCACTAAAGCAGGATATAGCAAGGTATAATAATTATTATGAGTAGTTAAGGAATTAACACTATCATAACTAGTGGCACTTTTGCCTTGGTGATAGGTTAAATTGCCTATGTACTGTAGGGATGTTTGATTACTATTGTGTTTTTGTTCAATGTGTGGTAAAGTCATTTTACTATGTTAGTTATGGATTAAATGTTCATAGTCATATAAAGCTAGTAAATACTGGAGTTCAGCAAAAACTTGTGTTTACTAGCTTTTTGTTTATATAATACAGAGAGACTAAATTTAAATTTGGTGATAGTCAAGAATAATTGCACTTTAGCAAGTAAAACATTAAGATGAGCACATCTGATTATATACAAAAATTTCTTGAGAAGAAACTCAAGGAAGAAGATTTAAGAATAGTTGATTTAGCTAGCTCTGTAGATATTGCATATAGCACATTATATAGTATCGTAAAAGGAACAAGGGGCAATCAAGAAATATCGACTCTTATAAAAATAGCTGATTTCTTTCAAGTGACAATAGATGAAATAATTGACAGAAAACAAGTTTCTAATAAAAAATGCAAAATAAAAAGAGTTACATATGAAGAAATAAGAATGAATATTAAGCAATTTTTAAATGAGAAAATGCAGGAAAACAACATAGATGCATACACTTTATCTAAAAAATTAAAAATAGGCGAGACAGTTTTATTTGATTTCATAAAAGAGGATAGCCGCAAGAAATTATTAAGTAGTAATACCCTGATTAAATTAGCTGATTTCTTTCATGTTTCTATTGATAAAATAATAGGAAGAATTATAGATTCACCTCCTCAAGTAAAGCTTTGATTAGAAAACGTCTAGCTACGTATCTCTGAGATCTATCTAATTTACTGGCAACAGTTTTAAGTACCGCAAGTTCATACTCATTTAGTGGAATGGTGAATGATTTTGTAGCTTTGGCATGTTTGTCTAATTCAAAGTTAGAAACGGAATGACTATCCGCACCTGATGCAAAAGACTGAACTTTGATATTAGTATCAGTATTAAAATAATTAATAGGTTTAGTTACTTTAAACTTACTCATAAAATACATTTTTCTCCTAATAATTCATCTACCAACTGTTTTATTTCAACACGAGCTTTATTATTTTCTAATTCAACTACTCCATTACCACTTAGTAAAGCGTCCCTATATATTTTCCTTTCTCTTATAAAAATTCTTGAGAGCGAAAAATATTCAGAGAAATCCTCTAATAAATTAATAGCATCACTAACTTCATTGATCATAGGATTTGTAGGGGCACAAGAGACAATAACAGAACATTCTAGACTTTTATTAAAACTTTTGGCAATAGCAATAATATCGCAAACATGAGGTAATGTTTCTAAGTCCGCCTGGCTAGCCCTAATAGGACAATAAAACTTATCTGCTACAGTTAATCCAGTTCTCAGGCTCTGGCTATCTCGCCCAGAGGCATCAATTAATACTATGTCATACTTCTGTGAAAAATTTTGTACTGTATCTATAATATTTCCATCACGGGAGACAGCATTTATTTTTATACCACCTTTGTCAACAATATTATTACGTCTATCTACCCAATTGACTGAAGTTTTTTGAGGATCGGTATCAATAATTATTACCTCTGCATTACGCATACTTAATTCTGTGGCAACATTAGTAGTCATGGTACTTTTTCCTACGCCACCTTTTTCCCCACCAAATAATATAATCTTAGCTCTACTCACGGTCATAATAATTATAATATTATTAATATAGCACCAGTTCTACACTAAATCAAATATAATTGTACAACGACTCTAGACCAGTTCTAGAACCACCACAATTCCGAACCAGTTTGGTTCTAGTTTTAAAAAAATTACTTGCACAAGTAAAAATATATTGACTGCAAGTATAATTTATTGTTATTATAAAAAGGTAAATATAAGTTTTTGCTGAACTCCAGTATTTACTAGCTTTATATGACTATGAACATTTAATCCATTACACATATGATACAAAACAAACTAACACGTTCTAGAAGAGCATGTGAAAAATACAATGTTTCTAACACCACTCCTCAATCCCTAACACCCGATTACTTTTTGTCCAGCAGTAGGAGCGAGAGCTACTATAGTAGGAAGTATAGAGGGAGTACAAATCAAAACAATCATAAGTCCCAATCTAAGTACAGCAAGATGGCACGAGTAGCTACAGTATCATTGATATTTTTATCAATGATTACGGGAGAAGTATTTGCGGGAGACAAGTTACCAAAGAGTAAAGCAAATACCTCTAGAAAGAAAGAGGTTACATTTGAAGCTATTGCCTTAAGCAACAATTTACTTGATGTAGTATCACAGTTACCGTTGCCTGATTTAATACCATCAAATCCACCAGTGACACCACCACCTATGCCAGACATAGTGCCACCTGTAATATTACCTGATGTGGTCCCAGTTCATCCAGCTCCTCCTATGGCACTAAGTCAGCCTGATTTGCTCAGTGATGCTGGTAGTAGTAAATCAGATAAGAAAACAGCATTACTACAATCTATTAGAGATTTTGGAGGAAAACTTTTTAAGTTACAGAAAGTGAAGCAAGAGCCAAAACCGGTGGTTGTTGTAAGTAGTAATGGGGATCTAATGAGTCAGTTACCTAATATGCTTGAGAAAAGACGTAAAGACATAGTTGGAGAGAAAAAGAACAATAAGTTCAAGAAGTCAGTCAAACAGGTAATAGTATTAACAGCTGAGGAGCAAAAAGCAAGGGATAATGAGATATCACAAAAGATAGCTGCGAATAAAGAAAAGGCTGCAACGCTTCGCAAACAAAAGGAGAAGGAATGGGCTATTAAGGCTAAACAGATAGAGGCAGAAGTAGAGATAGAGAAACAAAGAAAAGCAGCAGAACATGCGAAGGCTATGAGGGAGCAAAAAGCTAAAGAAAGTGGTGGTAATAGCAGTACAGTAGTTGCTGGCATTGATCCAGTACTTCACAACAATATAGTTGCTGATTTAAGGCAAGAAATTAGTAGTCTTAAGGAACAGTTAACACTAAAGGGTAATGATAATTCTGAAGGTATAAATGCTGTAGAATCAATTAATATTAGAGGTAAAAGATCATTAGAGGATAGTAAATAGTTGAGATTAAAGATCAGTCTACAAGCACAGAAGATTTAATAGTATTAGAAGATAGATTATATGATGATAAGCTTGAGAACTGGGAGTTTGAAGAAGATGAGGCAGTCAAGGAATTAGATGAAGTAATTAGCAGATATTCTGATAGTGATAGCGGGTATGATGAGTTGTTAGAAGATAGTAGTAATACTAGTAGTATTAGTAGTTCAGATACAAATGCTTTTGTCTCTGAAGCATCATTACAATCTCAGCCGATTACATCAGCAACTGTCCGAGATGCATTGGTTGATGTAGAGAAGGAATTACAGTCAAAAAGCTTAGCGGAAGATCAAGAAGTAGAAGCAGTAGAAAATATATTAGATCAAGAGATCATCACTGATACTGGGGGTAGCCCAGTACAGGCAAATAGTAGTACTATTGGGCATCAGGAAGTATTAGCTGAAAGAGCACGTTTTGTAGCAAGAGCAAGAGAAGATTTGCGTTTTGGCAGCAAGATGTTAAGTAAACAAATTAGACATAGATTGCTTACAAGAGAGATAGGGAGCATGATGGCAGTAGCTGCAGGTGATGAAGAGCAAGAACAAGCTCCAAGCTATAGCGTATAGAGTAGTGGCGTGTTTGGAGGTTCTAAGCAAAAAGACATTGCTACAGCTCTTGGTTATAGTAGTAGAATTTGTGGAGGTAGTATTGGAGGAGAAATTAACTTAAGTAGCGATCTAATATTTGGTGTTAGTTACAGTAGGCTGTCTAGCAATATCAAGTATCTATATATTTAGTATATGTAGTAGTAGTTCTACACTTGTAGAGAATATCAATCTTCATTCTTTAGCTTCAGTTGCTTTAAGCAACAACAGCAAAGATAAAAATATTTTCAAACCAAAATCAAAACTGTTCAGTCTTGAGTCACATCTTAATTACAAATTAGCATTAGAACGCCAGTTTAGGATAAGAGAGTTTGAGAATCAGCTAAAACTGCAACAAATTTTCTAGATTTATTTAATTTAAAGGCATTTAAACAAGCAAGTATATGAACTAAGAAATTAATAGGGGAACGATGTCTTGTATGTTCAAGATTCATTCCGTTTTTTAGTACATTAAATACTGATTCAATTGTTGATTTTCTTCTTAGAAGTATTTTATCCTCTATATCTAATAAATGATTTTTCATATCTTTGCGAATCCCAGTAAATAAGCGTAGTCCACGACTAAATAATTTAGCAGATACTTCCTTAGAAATATAAGCCTTATCCCCAAATAGTTTACCACATAATCTCTTGGTTATTGAGTCTACAGCAGACACATCACTAGCATTACCCTTCGTTATTTTAATCGCCATAATCTGCCCTTTATTATTAACTATAATGTGTAATTTAAACCCCATACACCATCCATAACTACTCATACCTATTTTAGCAATGCCACTAAACACTTTATTACTATTTGTACGTTTTGCATGACATATAGATAATCTGCTTGAATCAATAAAATATATGCCAATCTCCTCTCCTGTAAATAATTGTAACATTATAGTTAAAGGTAATACTAATCTTGACCATAAATGGATTATCCGACTGTAACTAGGAAGACTAAAATAACCTCTATATTTATATGATAGATGATATAAATAATAATTCTTAAAATCTTTGCATGGAGATATATAAAAATATAATACTATAGTTAATAGCTCTGAAAGGCTTAGATGTCCTAATCTTTTACGCTTCCGACTGCTGGGAATTAATTTACTTTCTCCCCATTCTTCGTAAATTTTACAATAATTATCTATGATACAAAATAGAGTTGTGATACATCTGTTCGTTGTTGAGTAAATACTTTTTTTGATTAAAAGTATATGTAACTCCACACTCTACTATTGTAAATACTATTCCTTATTATCTTTATTACTACACTCTTATCCCAAGCTAGTGTTGAATACAGATGATTAAAATTAACAATTTAAAAAATGATTTTTTTGAGTCAAAAATCATTAATAAATAGCTTGTATTACTTATAAGTATCAGCTTTTTTACTATGTCTTATCCTAAACTCGTACAATATAGAGGCCAAGACAAATATAATTTGATCAATTATATTTTTGGTAGGATGGGTAAACTGAATCCGAAATTAAAGCTTTAACTTAAAGACTTTGTACGCGAGCTAAGTCCCATCCTTCAGGATTAAGACTACGAACAGATGTCGTAAGGTATAGAACAAAACCTTGAGTACGAGTATGTAGCATACCCTGCCTTTAATTATAAATCACGAGGCTATACATGATAATAACTTATATTGGTGTTGACGTTGATAAAAAAACTTTAAATATTTATATACCTATTATTAATACAACTTTTACAGTTAATAATAATGAACCTGGTTTTAGTAAACTACGAGAGTATTTAATTAGACATTATGTATCTTTACAACAACTAGTTAATAAATCTACTGGTGGTTATGAACAACAATTAAGAAAGTTCTTAAAACAAAATAGTATTAGTTTCACTACCGTTCATCCTAATAAAGTTCGTAATTATGCTAAAGCTAAAGGATGGCTTGCCAAAACTGATAATATTGATAGCAAACTATTGCATGATTACGCTACTGTTTTTAAGTTACCAATTAAGTGCCAACATGATAATGAAAATCAAGAAAGATTAGGTGGTTTATTAAAAAGGAGAGAGCAATTAATATTATTTAAAACCCAAGAAGTTGGTAGATTAGATACTGAACATAACCAAGTAGTCATCCAATCTTTAAATGATCATCTCTCCAGTTTAACAAAACAGATAGAGAAAATAGATAATCATAAACCTCCTAAAGTCGCTTTAGTAGCTGTAATGCGTAAACTACTTGCTTTTATGCATTCCATTATTAAAAATGATTCTTTCTGGATACCTGATTTTGTTAATTCTTATTGACTCACATTACAGATGCTCGTACTTCGTACTTACACAAAGAATCTGACAGACCCCATTCCATATCAACTACTATAAGTTAAATAAATATATAACCTATTTTATACGAGTTATTTCTAATATATAATGTGTGTTACCATCATTGTGTATATCCTCGCCTTTAAGTATCTTACAATTTAGTTGATACTCTGAGCATAATTGCTCTATTCGTTGAATTTTGTTTAGTGATGAAGTAATAAATATTCTTCCTTGATTTGATAATAAATTAAAACCTTGCAACATAATATCTTTTATGAGTGCATTATTAACATCATAAAAAGCACGGCTGATTGATTGTCTTGCAGGTATTATACTGTTAAATTCATTTTTAGATAAATTATCCCAAGGCACCCCTGAGACAAGTATATCTATCTTACCGAGAAATTTTGGTAACAACGGTAATACACCTTCTCCATTAAATAAATACATATTTTTTGTAATACCATGAAGTATCAAATTATCTTTTGCACATTGTATTGCATGTTCACTTATATCACTACCAATAATTGTATGAGCACCGTTCTTTGCAGCTATTATACCTAAGGCAAAGCATCCAGATCCTATATCTGCAAACACCTTATTTTTTACTAAATTGTTGTCTATTAAAAATTTTGCAAACATGGCAGTTAATTTTCCAGGAGGATAAGCGTTAACATTATTGATAATAAAATTATTGTTAAGAACGTTTACCTGATATGGTACATGTTTATTAATCATGCTTGATATATATCGTTCTGCTTCTGGATTTAGCGATGCCATAGATTTTGTACTTAATAATATTATAATATAAAAATAATACTTTAAAAATTTTAGCATCATTTATGCTCCCTGATATGACATATCTCAGAGTCTGTATTGAAAGTAGATTGACAACAAAAATAATGCACTAATTCATAATTTAAATCCAGTCAATTTATTCAATAGACTTCTTTCGGGCTTGCCCCCAAGATTTACTCTGCATAGTTAAAAGTGCACAACTCCTAAACATATAGCTTAATGCGATAAGATAGTGATTTTTTAAGAACATAGTAAACAGCATCAAAAAGGGTTCAAAATGAGAGGTATTACTCATATTCTTAAATCGTATAATATACTTTTGCCATAAGTTTTTCATTTAGTATAATCCAACTCATACTCTAAGTCACTACCTTATCGCATTAAGCTATACTTCTTGTATAAATATTGTTACAGAGATAATATTTTTATTGTAAAAAAATATTATAATGGTACCCAAAAACTGGACAGTAAAATTATAAAATGAAATATAAATACAACATGGAAATGATATTTATAAAAAAGCAAAACAATATCATTTTACAGAAAAAGCAAAATTTGTGTTAGAAACAATAAAAACTGAAATGATAATAGATCCAATTAATAGCAAATATTGTGGAGTACGTCCATAATAGAAATTGAAAGGTGCAAAAATGATGGAAAATCAGCAAGAAGCAGGAGAGCTTACTGTGAGGCAACGGATGGAAGCTGTTGGCTTATTATCTATAGGCACATTCTTAGAGTATTTTGATCTAATGATTTATGTGCATATGGCAGTGGTCATTAATGAGCTTTTTTTCCCAAAAGCTAATCCTGAAACTATGACTCTTTATGCAGCAGCAGCATTTTGTTCTACTTTTGTTTTTAGACCCGTTGGAGCATTAATTTTTGGTTGGATTGGTGATCATATTGGGCGTAAAGTCACAGTAGTTATTACTACTTTTATGATGTCTATAGCCTGTATAATTATGGCTACTCTCCCTACATATGCTCAAATAGGTATTACTGCCACTGTGATAATGACTATATGTCGCATTGTACAAGGTATGTCTTCGATGGGAGAACTGATGGGAGCACAACTTTACCTCACTGAAATTACTAAACCACCTGCACAATATTCAGTTGTAACATTAATAGATGCTGTTGCTGCTGTGGGGAGTGCCGCCGCTTTATGTATGGCATATATTGTTACCTCATTTGCATTAAATTGGAGGATAGTGTTTTGGATAGGAGCATTAATTGCGTTCATAGGAACGATAGCTAGAACTGCTCTTAGAGAAACGCCGGAATTTGCAAATGCAAAAGCACGAGTAAAAAAAATACTGCAAGATAATGATACGCATCACAAAATATTACAAGATGACCCTATCTGGTCTGAAAAACCTGACAAAAAAAGAATTTTAGCTTTATTTTTAGTAGATTATAGTTGGCCATTAACTTTTTATTTTGCTTTCATTTATTGTGGCAATATTCTTAAAAATCAATTCGGTTATACGCCAGAGGAAGTTATTAGTCACAACTTTTTGGTATCAATCGTTGCCATGATTAATATGCTATTGATAACATATTTAAGCCGTAGAATATATCCACTAAAAATACTAAAAATAAAAATAATGATCATGCTTATTTTTATTCCATTTTGTCCATATATATTGGAGCATGGATTAACAACGCCATTTTGTGTGATGTTATTACAACTGTTTTTTGTGATATTTGGTCCATCTAAAGCACCAGCATTTCCTATTTTCTTCAAATATTTTCCAATATTTCAACGATTTACTTATAGTAACTTTTCATATGCGTTTTCACGTGCAATAGTATATATACTAACCTCTTTCGGTACTATTTATGTTATAAAATATTTTGGTAATTGGGGATTATTAATTATTTTGATACCAGTATATGGTGGATATAATTATGGATTATCGCATTTTGAGAAGTTGGAAAAGGAAGCTGGTAATTATCCTTAAATATAATTGTTTGATCCTGTAACATACGTTTTTTGATAGGTGAATAATGATAGCATAATGCTGCTATTTTGCTTGATACTCCGTATATACGATCTTCAAAATAGATACTCAGGGTTATAAATCTTTTAAGAGTTTCATCTACAATCTTTCTGATTTTTTCAGGAGATTTTACCCCTAGTGTCTGCATATTATGCAGTCTATCAAATAACTTTATCAGAAGTACATCATATTTCTTCTCTTTGTATAACATCTCTACCATTTCAGCAGAGGTAATTTTACCATATTCTTTAACCCTGGTTAAATCCATTATTTGACCCGCTATTTTATCTCCAAATAATGCAGCTATTTTTTCTTTAGTAAGCTCAGTGTCCTCTATGACATCATGTAATACACTTGTAACTATTATATCAGTGCTAAATAAATAGTCAGAAATCATATAAGCCACCTCAATCGGATGAGAATAGTAAGGTTCGCCTGATTGACGCATCTGTGTACCGTGATATTTCCTGGCATAATAGATTGCCTTTTTTACTTCTTCAACATCTACCGGTGGGGTTTTGACTATACTATTTAGAGAAGTTACTTTATCTAACAACTTTTTAGCATAAATACATTCTTTAAACTTGTCTTGCCAACAACTTAAATCTTCCATAATAATTCTCTATCCTGATTATTTTGTATACAACCTAATTTACTGATTATAACGGCACCGTCAAACTAAACAACCCTCCGCTATAAGCTAAGGGGTTATAAAGTGGAATCGATTAGAAATCGATCATCATTTACTGGTTCACCTTCTTGTGCATCAATATACTGCTGTATCATTTCGTCAGTACTATTACCTGAACTCACTGCCATATATCATCTAACCCAAAAATGATGTAGAAGTCAAGATTTGATCTTTTGCTTCACGATCTAGTAAAAATTTAAAAGTACTAGCATAGCGTAAAGTACTCTTGTCACTTGTTTTAACAAAGTTAATTAAAGATCTAGGACTATTCAAATAGTTATATGCTTGTTCTGCTATTTCATCTAAATCTAATTTGTAAAGAAAATCTCTAAATAACAAAGCAAGACACTCAAAAATTGAATATATTCTACCTATTTCATATATTGGAATAGCAAAAGCTATTTTGGTATTGATATGTATAAAAATAATAACTTTCTTGCGCAGCACTCTCATCACATCTACATACCAATCATCATATAATGTAGCACAATTATTGGGATTATTTAATTGGATAATCTTTAATTCTTTAGCCATTTTGTGAGTCAATCTAAATTGTGGCATATGCTATATCCTTAAAAATCTAAACGTATGTTTCTGTTTAATTTTTAACTTTTGCTCTTCTTCATATTTTTGCTTATATTCTGGATTAATCAACATATTTTTCTCATAATTAAACTCTTCCCGTGATTTCATATGCATTCGTTGCCTTTCTGTGCCATCTAGCCTAATCTCATCAAACTTATTCTTATCAGTGTCTGGCTTTATCGTTATGTCACGGCTTAAATTCTTCATTTCCCAAATATTCCGCTTGGCATTTTTCCAAAAAACAATCGCGCTGCCATCTTTAGAATATACAGGTACTTTAATATCCCTTGAGCCTATTCTCTTTAGTTTTATTTTATCACCTACTCTTACATCATTTTTCTTTATCTCTTCAATTATCTCCTTGCCCCATACAGTAACTTCTTTGTCGTTATGCGTCTTGTAGACAAGATAGTTATTCCTATCCTTTGTTTTATCTAGCTGATAGCTACTACTTCCAAATTCTACTACTTCGTATTCGTTTCTATTGATGTGAGATGTTAGCTCTTTCCATTCCTGACTTATCTCACGCGGTTTAATGGTTGCCTTAACATCGTATCCATAGGATATTAAATTCTCTGCAAATTTAATACGCATTTCTTTAAAATCTCTGCCCTTAATTTGTAATCGCTTCCCATCATTAGAATCCATATTCATCACAACATGTACGTGATCGTTCTTTGTATTCTTATGATATGCTAATACAAAATAGTTGTTTGGATACATTGATGTTAATGTTCTACGTATCGACTCTATTGCGTCCTCTTGTGCAATACCAGCAATCCTAGGAGGTGAAAATACTAAACTCTTTGTAAGTTCAACGCCATATTCCTCGGGTAAATCAGCGTTCATTTGCATACGCAATATAGTACCTTCTATATCCTCCTTGCTTCTCTGATCAATACCATCTGAATCGTATAGTGCTAGTTCATACTTACGGCTAATATATTTTATAGCCTCCCTAATACCTGCTCTTGATTTAGCTCCTTCTGTGAATTTTATTATTACTTCTCTGCTACCCTTCTTCCCACTACTTGTGTTACCTTTCCTTTTCTGATTTATCTTATATGTAAAAGTAGATTTTCTAGATTTAAATGATATTTTTTGGACGGTATTACCTACCTTCTTATACTGCCATTCTTCTTCTACATATACTCCCATACTATAACCTATTAAGTATCTTATTTCACTTTTTTTAATGAAAATCTTACTTTACTTTTTTCGTAAATTTGCATTATTACATTTCTTACTTTATCTATATTAATTGATAATATTCTGCATGCCTCAATGCCAGTTTGATCCATTACTCTATTCTCTCTAATAATGCGGTTAATATTATTTCCAACTGCATTAATTGATACCCTTATTCCTCTCAGTAACTCCAATTCTTTTGGACTGATTTTTCCTGTATCTTCCATTGTACCCATTACTCTATATCGTATTTCTTTGGACACGCTCCAGCTGTTCTCTTGTGCATACTGTTTTAATCTATCTGCCTCTGATTCTGTAAATCTTATTCTGTGTTCTATGATTTTTGTCTCTTTAATTTGGTTATAATTTTCTTCTTTAATTTCATATTTCTCATCTAATTTAGTAGATAATTTCTCTACTACCAAATCTATAATATACCTATTTACCGATTTATTCCCTCGTTGTGCAGTACTTCTAATCAACTCATATGTTTCAGAATTTACCTGCATTTCTATCCGTTGTCTTTTTTTGCTCTTCTCGGTCATATAATATTTTCTTATACCATTTTATTCAGTTTCTACTCTTATAATCCTTTATGAGAGCTAGCTGCAGGTGGTTTCTTTTTCTTCATTCCATGAGAAAAAGAATTGGACTATATATCCTAAAAGTGCCGGCACTTTTAGGATATTTGTCGTATCCTGCTACTTGCTTCTTCTTTGCTGCTCCTTAAGTATAGCTTGGCGTGATTTCGGATGCAATATGTTCTTTAGTTTAGTAGTAAAGAAAGAGGTGGACGGTATGCTATAGTCCTACAATGCCACGTACGTGGCATTACGTATTTTTTAAGAAAAACTATTTCCTTGCTGCCGCAGGTTCTCATAAATAATTGTAATATATAGTACTTTTAATATGTTTTTAATAATGCTTCGTACGAAGCATTATT